>JAPPMR010000939.1 GCA_028818995.1 Candidatus Poribacteria bacterium
GCTGATAGAATTGGATATGCCATAGCGCGCCCGCTTTGCTAATTTTGACATAGACAACCTTCTTTCCAGCGATCGGTTCCGCCTTTTTACCCTCGGTTTGGAAAAGCGCAGCGGCATCGGCATGCGTCCAGTGGTGCCATCCTTCAAGGTTGAGGTCGAAATCGCCGTTTTTGAGGATATTTTCTGGAGGTTTCTCGGCATAAGCAAACGTTGCGAATCCGAACAGCCATATCAATACAAGTGAACAGATGCAAACCAAAAATCTCTTAGTCATGCTCACCACCTTCTTCCTCATGACCATGTTCACCTTCCCCCTCTCCGCCATGCTCACCACCTTCTTCTCCATGACTGTGCTCACCCGCTCCCACTTCAGGATGCGCAGTCCATCCGTCGAAATCCGTGCTCGTTGCGATGAGTTGAACATCTCTTTTTTGAGCAGGGGCAAGGTCAGCTGCGGGCGTTGGACCGAGTTCTTTGCCGTTTGACAAGTGAACTTCAACTCGGACCTGCTTCAACGTTTCGCTTGTGGTGTTTTCGACGGTACCTTTGAAGGCATTGCTTTGCGCGTCGTAAGTCAAGATGAGTCGGGCTCCGTTCCGTACCCGGTCATAAGTTTCGTTGAGTGCCAACTCGGTACCGGATTCTTCTCCATCCTCACTACGGGGTGGCGTGTTCTTCTTTGAACAACCGATAATAACGATGCCTATTAACACAACAATAAATGCACCGAGAATTACATTGGTTTGATTCATGGGGTGCCTACCTTATCTAAAAATTAATTTTTCGTGTTATAAAGGTTTATTTTTTCCCAAGAAGAGACATGTCAAATACAGGGAAATTGTAGCGTCAAAAGAGGTAAAGTGTCAAGAAAAAAGGGAGCAATCGGTGTATTGCTCCCTTGCAGGAATCTGCTAACAGAGTCCTCTCCGAAGTTGCATCAGTACTGAAGTCCCGGGCTTAATTACTACCGCCTTCAGCACCTTCGCCACCTTGGCCGTGTTCACCGCCGCCTTCAGCACCTTCACCGCCGCCTACGCCAGCGGCACCTTGACCGTGTTCACCATCGTCTTCACCGCCGTTAGCACTGCTGGGACCGACTTCGGGATGAGCCGTCCATGTGTTAAAGGATAAGCCCATGGTTGGAAGTACGATGTCGTGCGTTTCACCGGGCATAAGGTCAATGTTCGGTGTTGGACCGAGTTCCCCAACGGTGCCCATATCGTTAAATAAATGAACTTCGACGCGAACTTGGCGTAAAATCGCACCCGTCGTATTTGTAACATCACCTATAAAGGAATCCGCCGCCGCATCATAGGATATAATCAGATGTGCCCCGTTTCGGATATTATCATAAGTATCATTAAGGGCAAGTTGAACTGCGGATTCTTCGTCACTTGCTGGTCCCATGGGCATCATCTCATCTGATGGTGCTGGCCCGACGGGTATTATTTGTCGGTCTGCTCGATCACAACCAATAACCGTTGCCATCAACATGACAACCAGTAAGGTGAGGGTTCCAAAATTGCGTTTCATGAGTATGCCCCTTTCTAAAAGCATGAATTGTATGAATTGATATGATGAATTGTATGAATTAATGAAAGATAAAATGTAATCTACTATCGTTTGCCTCTACAGAAGAGCGGTAATTGGTATATTGCTCCCTTGGAGGCATCTGCTAACAGCATCCTCGGTTGCATCAGTGCTGAAGTGGTCAGCTTAACCACCGCCGCCTTCAGCACCTTCGCCACCTGGCCCATGTCCATGGGCACCTTCAGCACCTTCACCGCCGCCTCCACTGCTGGGACCGACTTCGGGATGTGCTACCCACTCGGTAAAGAATTGGCTTCCGACCGGAAGTGTGACAGCGTGCGATTCATCGGGCTTAAGGTCAACGTTCGGTGTTGGACCGAGTTCATCAACGGTGATCGTACCGTCATATAAATGAACCTCGACGCGAACTTGTGGTAAAATCGCACCCGTCGTATTTGTAACAGTGCCTGTAAAAGCATCGGTTGCCGCATCATAGGATATAACCAGACGGGCACCGTTTCGGACATTATCGTATATATCGGCAAGACCGTATCGGACTGACGACTCTTCGTCACTTGCGCCAGCAGCGACTGGATTTGTTGTAATGGAATTTTTTTCATCACTTGAACATCCGGTCATACTGGCTATCAATATCAGCATAAAAGCGATTGCTGTCAGAATTCTCAAATGGCTATTCATGATATGCTTCCTTTTTTTCTCGATTTACACACACCTTCCGTATTTGTTGACGAAGTTTGAAACCTTACATCAATTTGGTGTGCGTTCCAATTGCGTGTAAAAATATAAGTTGTATGAAGTAATATAAACTATCTGCTAAAGGATAGTGCTGTAATCTTCATCCGATTGCTTTATCCGTTCAACGATTGCTTGCCAGATTTGTTTACATAATCTTTCTAAACCATCTTCTGTGTCAGTTTCACAGAATAGATAAGAGAGTTTCCCATCTACATCCGGCACGCGAAAGCATAGGATTTGATGGAAGGGCTGAATATGGGACTCTGTAAGTAATGCATGCCGAACCTTTCGTAAAAAAACAGATTGCGTTTCATAATTTCGCCCTTCCTATCGTATAGAAACGATTTGCGTGAGAAAAAGTTTACTTAGGACTTACGGATTTCCTCTTCAAGTCCGCTGCTAAAGAGAATTCAAAGAAGTCTTTAAAAAAGAAAAAGGGCAGGTTTTATAACCTGCCCTTCAAGAGGTTTCCCGGCAGCGACTTACTTTCCCGCGGGGTCGCCCCCGAAGTATCATCAGCGCTGAAGGGCTTAACTACCGTGTAAGTATTGCATTTAGGACTCGTGTACTTTAAATTCTGTTATTGATTTTCATTTATCCTTTTCATTCCACAATTTCTAAGTCACTTAACGGTTTCGGATCTCCTAACCGCTTGAGCAAAGCCTTAAGGTAAGTGACAGGAACAGCGAAATTGATACTCTGGGCATCGCGTTTCGGGACATGAATGTAGTAACCAGGAATTTCTTTTCCATTGTCGTCTCTCACAGGATAGCGTTCTGCAATGTCGTAGTATTCCCCGTCATCAATAAACCAATCACGAAAGGTTCCAACAGAAACTCCTACGACTTCGCCCTTGTCGTTTAGCACAGGACCACCACTACTTCCCGGAGAAATTGGTGCAGTCAGTTGAAGATGTGATGAGCGTATCTTAACCATTTTCCCGTTGACAAATCTATTCGTAAAAGGGTAGATGTTACTTATGATACCAGTTGATAGTGTCCCTTCAACTCCCTTTGGATTACCGACTACGTAAATTCGATCATTCTTTTTCATACCACTGGAATTGGTGTTAGAGGCAAGAACAAGCGGATCCACGTCAAAAGCTCTAACTTTCAAGACTGCGAGATCTCGTGCTGCATCAATTGCCGTGTACCCCACAACAGCGTACGTCATTTTCAGATCACCAATTGGTATTTTCTCACCTCCAACTAACCGTGCTGTCCCACGCACTTTCTTGACGACTTTATTCCCAACCCTTTCGGGCCTAATAACGTGGTAGTTGGTAGCAAGTTGGTCAGGAAGAACGAAGAAACCACTACCATATCCAATTATCTGACCTCTAGTATTTTCCATTTCCAGCAATACTGTAGAACCTAATGCTTTATTTACGATTTCCTCAGATAATTGCTGTTCAGTATCGGATTTTTCTAATGATGCTCCAGCATTTCCAGATGTGGCTGAACCTTCTTGACCTCTGCGAACCTTATTGCCTAACATTTGTGAGGCTTTTTCTTTCTTATCCGTTGCATCCTTAGCATATTCGCTGGCAGGATAAGTCTTAAGGAATTTGTTGTATTCATCAATCGCATCCTTAAACTGATTCCCGTAGAAGTAGGATTGGGCAGCTTGGTACTGCCATTGTTCTGTTCCATCGGTATTAGGGTAACGTTTGATTAAATCTTTATAGAGATTTGCTGCCTCAGTGAAATAAGGCTCTGCTTCTTTACCGCGTATTCCTTTATCAATTCGCCAACCGAGTTCGTAGTTTGCATTTGCAGCAAAGTTTAATGCTGCTTGAATGTAAGAGGAATCAAGACCTTGACTATCAATAAGTCGTTGGAAATGTGTGTTAAACAAGGTTATCGCTTCTTTATACGCTGCCACAGCTTTCTCAAAATAGTTTTCATTGAAAACAGCGTTGGTGTCGCCCTCAAGATATTTTTCCGGTTTCGCTGCTTCATAGTAGGAATGTCCTTCATATAGCTTTCCCTCCAACTTGATAATAAGAAATCTTGGTTCCGGAGGAAGGTGCTTCTTCTCCCACAGTTTCCTATATTCTTTAGCAGCCTCGGCGTACTGTTTAAGTTCTTTGCGTTTTATATGGGCGAATTGGAATTGGCCATTTGCAGAGAGGAATTTGAGTTGTGTACGTTGTGGTGTACCATCACGGAGTAGATTAAGATATTCGTTGACAACGCGTTCCAATTCGCCTCGGAGTTTATTAATTTCCTCGGTGGCACGTTTCAATCCTTCTTCATCACCAGATTTCTGTAGTTCTAAAAGTCTATCATAGGTCTTTACAACATCGATGCCTTCTGGATTCAGGGAATTAGGTATAGGTAGAAAAGAAACTATCCAATCTTCATATTCATTTTTGTAAATCGTTGCCATAATTTCATCAAATTTGCTCCGCGCCGCGTCGGAGAGGATATTAAACTCTTCATTTTTTAGTTGATTAAGATAATCGTTGGCAACGCGTTCCAATCTAATGCGTTTTTCAATATACCGATTGGCAATTTCTGTAATTTCTGTCAATTTGCTTTCACGATTGAGCGCGTTAAGTGTCCGCATAGCACCATACAAGGCGTAAGGTCCTAAATCGTCCTTCGGAAATTCTTCTAAAGTTTTCTGATACCAATTTAATGCTACCTCAAGATTTTCCTGGTTTTTTTCAACCTCGGCGATTTTACCGACTTCATTATTTTCATCGTTAGTTGCAAGTTTATAGTAAGCTTTACCAATTTCATAATAACAAAAAGCAATTAGGTTTGTCTTTTTTGAGATAGGTGATCCATGGACTGTAATGTTTATTTCAAGTTTTTCTTGTTTATACTGTTCGATGATATCTTGATAAGCAGCAATCGCCTCACTCAGATTGTCTAATTTGTTATGGATGTTGTCTAATTTGTTATGGATGTGGGCAATAAAGAGCTTAGCATCCACAAGAAGTGATTTACTTTCTTTGGGATGTTTTTCCAACAAATCATCCTTATCTTCCAGCAGCTTTTCATAAGTAGCAAGGGCATCTTTGTAATTTTGCTGGGTATAGTAGGTGCCACCTACTGCTAATTGAATTTTTGCTCTCTGGAGTATATCATTTGTACTTTGCGAAGCAAGTTCATAGTTCAGGTGTGCAGAGTCGTATTTTTTTTGTTCTGCATAAATGTGCCCTTGGTCAATATATGCATTAGTAACATACTGGCTGTTGGGAAATTGGATCATAAAGGACGCATACCGGCCGAATGCTTCGTCATATATGCGAAGATCTTTTAGGCAGAGAGCAGTATAATACATCGCTTTAGATTGGAGTTTACGATAGTTGCTAAAGTCTACGGTGGTAATCTTATCAAATTCTTGGTAGGCTTGATAGTATTTCTTTTCGGTAAAGAACGATTGAGCAATAAGATACCGGATCTCTCCGATAAATTCAGATATCCTATACGGTATCATATACTTACGTTCTTTTTCGTATAAAGGACCTGATGCCTCTAAACACTCATAGAAGTCGGATCGATCGTGATATCTCATACCCCTAGCATATAAAGGTAGGATATTTTGGACCAACTCCTTTTCTGGAAACTGTCCTTTGAATTTATTCACATAATCCCATATTTCATCCTTCTTGTTGTTTTTTTGCAAACTCAAAACAACTCTGATAATCGAATATTCTACGTAGGAACTTTGGGGATATTTCTCTATTAAATCGGTGAATTTAGGTATAGCTTCTTCGTATTTCTCCTTATTATATAAATCGTTAGCATCCCGAAAAGGATCTAATGCCTTTTCATCTTGTTCATACTGCAAAAGTTTCAAACGCCACGCTTCATTTTCAGGAGTGTGTTTTGCAGAATTAGGCAATAGAAAATTGGGAGTCCATGATGGACGAAAAACCCCCAACCCTATAAGGATAAGGAAAACCCCCAAAAGGAGAAGGACAAGTTGGATTGAAAAAGGTAATCTGTCGGGGTAAACCCATAAAATATTCTTCAGAATCCTAGCAAAGGCAAAAGGAATACGGAGTATAATATTTCTGTTTTTCATAGGGTATTTTGACTTAAGTTACAAATTGGAGAGAATGAAGTGCTAACGTGCTGCAGCACTAAGGAATTATCACAAAGATAGAAGGCCAGAACATAGAGGATACTATGGAAGAACCTCTCAACTTCTATCGGGCACCTTAAAAAAGTAAAACTTAATGCTTACAGCTGAAGTGCCATCGCTTATTCAGACCACAATTTAGCAAATTTAAGACAAGTTTTGTCGTTGAAATTCGAGTGGAGTCAGATACTCTAACGCTGAATGCGGCCGTTTGTGGTGATACACGTGTGTGATAAAATGCCCGATACGCTCTCTCGCTTCGTGGATGTTTTCATAGGCGTTGAGATGAATCTCTTCCTCCTTGAGCGTGCGGATGAGTCTTTCAGCATATCCGTTCTCCCAAGGACACCCTCTTCGTGCTACCGAAATCTCAATGTTATGACGCTGCAGCGTTGAGATGTAAGCATTTGAAAGATATTGCACACCTTGATCGCTGTGATGGATCTCTGGGACGCTTTGACCTAACGCCTCTTGTAGCGGGGTCAACGTCAGAGATTACGTCAAGTGTTGACTAAGTTTCCATCCTCTGATCATGCGGGTGAAGACATCCATGAGTAGTGCGAGATAGACGAAGTGTCCCTTGAGTCGGACATAAGTAACATCGCCCACCCAGACCTGATCGCATCGACAGACCTCAAGGGTCTTCAGGTGGTTGATCCACGGACGTACACCCTCGGTGGAGTGAGTCGTTTGAGCCGCACGCTTGACTGCGACTGAGAGGTTCTCGGATTTCATCAATCGAGCAACCCGGCGATACCCAACGCGGTATCCTGCTTTCACCAACAAGTGTGTGATACGTCTATATCCGTATGTCGGATACTGCGCCGCTAACTTCTCTATTTCTGCGCGCAGCACTTCTTCAGACGGATCGCTTTTCGGTTGATAATAGAAGTTGCTCCGGGTGAAACCGAGCACCTCGCAAATCTCTCGCACTGAGTGCTGCGTCCGTAATGCCTCAACGATTTGGCATTCTTCAGACGGGATCAACTCAAGAAGGTCAATGCTTTTTTTTGGATGTCTAACGCCACGGTCAATCGTCCGACGAGGTGTTCAAGGTGAGCAATCCGCTCCGCTGCTTCGCTCGACTGCTGATCCGTCGGAGCAAACACAGACACCGCATTTTCAAGCAACTGCTGCTTCCACTTGGAGATTTGGTCTTCGCTGAGGTTGTGTCGCCGACACAGTTCTGCTTGCGAACTTTCACCCCGGAGTGCCTCAAGAACGACCTCGGTTTTAAACTCGGGAGTGAAGGTTCTTCGTTTTCGTTTCGCCATCGGATTTCTCCTTTCAGTAAGATTGTATTATAGCACAATCTTGGTTTAGGGGGTGGTCTGAATTTCCGATGGCAGTACAAGCATATAGTTATCAAGACAGAACTGAAGCCTTATTAGAGGGAAATAGATAACTAAGAGTCTTTTGTTCTTACCTAGAACGTTTAGTAAGTTATTTAGATTCATCATCACCAATCACCGTAGGAACGGTAAGAGAAAGAGGAATATCATCTTTTTTATTAGTTGAAGTAGGATAATTGGAGTGAGCTTGTCTTTCCATCTCAATCTGGGCAACTTCAGATCTGGGATTGGGGATATTAGTGGCTTCTGAACGTTGTCCTGGAGAATTTTGATAAACACGAGGTCCAACAAGTCCAACAAAAAGAAATGCAATTACACAAAATCCAACAGCTGCCCTTCCCCCAATAACTTCACTTTTACTATAAGAGAGACGATCTACGAGTTGTTGAAACCATTGCAAAAACCTGTCAATATGTCCAGGATCCGTATCAACTGTCACCGACTTTAATTTTGTGATCAGCGAAGTCAACTCTTCAACAGAAAAATCATCAAGTAGTCCATCTAGGAGATTCGAAAGTTTTGTTGCACTGAGGTTTAAAATTTCGGCTGCCTCTTCCAGTCTGAGACCGCTCTCAGTTATACAATCTTCAATTATGAAAGCAAGATGGGATTTTTTAAGATATTCCTCTGGCTCAGGAATCCCCAAATCCTTGAATATGTTGCCGCTGCCCATTTCACATTGCAATTTTTCTGCACTCATTTTTGATCTCCTTCTGAAACGCGTTTTTTGGCACATTCTTTTGCCAAAATCAAACGTTCTCGGATTAAATCAATATCATTTTTAGGAGTCTGCATACCCCGTTTCGCTTTTTTCTGGAAACAGTGCAAAACATAAATGCACCGTCCAAGGTTCCCTGCATAAACAGCGCGATAGGTGTTAGTACGGTAATCACGTTTAATTTCAAACACACCAGAAAAACCTCGCCCCCGCAACCTTTCGATTTTGCTACTTTTAGGAGGTCTGCCCTTCTGTACACCTAGTAGTGTATGACCTATATGTTTGCAAACTTCATCAGGAAAACTTTTAAGCTGAGCCTTAGAATCACCAATCCAGGAGACAGGTTTCATTCGTTTCTCTTTTATAGATATATTTTACTAAATCTAAGAGGATTTTGCAAGTCTTATCTTTATATTATCTTTATATAAGGTATAAATTTGCATCAGGAGCGCGACCTATGCTTCTGTTGGTAGGGCGTTAGCATAAATCATGGAGAGTAATTTGTCTGCGCGATCGCGGACTTCTTCGACTTTCTCCCAATCCTCTTCTTCTGTCTATAGGGTACTCTCCTTGATAAACTGCCATAAGCGATCTTGAATTTCGAGCATATAATTCTTTGCCATTGCGGTGCGCGTTTTCTTAGCAGAACCTACCCAAATGGTATTCGCCTTCCAATTCAGCATAAAAACGATACCGTTGATAACTACATCCTGGAGCGTATCTCCACCGGAAAGAAGTTCTTCAAGGTTGGTAATCCCTTCCGCCTCTGCCGAGAAAGTTCAAACGCGTGTAAAAATCCTTCAAGTTTGTTATCACCAACTCGTTATCCACGATAAGCCACCAAAAATCGGTATTCGTTGAAAGTAGTACCTCTACGCGATTGCAAACCGCTTTGAGGGTTTGTGCGCGAACACAGTAGTAGTGGAGACTATGGAGCTGACTCCGAAAAAATTATGAACTCTCAGTCGTCTGGATTTCTGAGGAACGTGCATTCTGCGGGAGGAGTTCCTCCCGAATCTGATTCAAAAGTGTAGGGACAGTCTGTTCAGCGTTCATATTTTACTTTCCAGACTTCGCTTCTTCTAATTGCTTCGCCTTTTCAAAGGCATCTATCGCCCCTTTTGCTTTGCCAAGGGAAGCTTTTGCAAGTCCCAGACCTTTGTAGTACTCGGCATTATCACCATCGAAATTAATGGCTTCCTTGAAGTCTTTAAGTGCTAAATTGTACTGCTTTCGCGCTTCTTTTAAATTACCCTGATTTGCTTTGATGTAACCAAGCATACACCGTGCGTTACCGCGGAACTTGTAAGTATCAGTAAAATCTGACTTCTGCATGAAATCCGACTTCCGTTTGAAAGTCTTGGTAAAGTCTTCAATTGCCAATTCATAGTCTTTGATCATTCCATTGTGGTCGCGGATGGCCGCACGCCAAAATCTTGTTCCGCCTCTATTTCTATAAATATAAGCATCTTCCTCATCCAACTTAATGGCTTCATTATAGTCGTTAATCGCCGCCTGATACAACTTTAGCGCGCCTTCTAAATCTCCTAAATCAGCTTTAGATTTTCCAAGTGCTCCCTTTGCACTCCCTCGATGGGAATAGACAAAAGCAATATCTGGCTCTAATTCAAGAATTGTGTCAAAATTTTTAATCGCTTCTTGATATTGTTTGCTTGTGTTAGCTTCAACACCCCAAAGGAAATATGCCATGACAAAATCCAGTTTGGCTGCATCATTCTGACCTAAAGCCTCTTTGGCAAGTTTACGCTTATAGTAGGCATCGGCAAAGTCGCTTTTTAACTTGATAGTTTCGGTATAGTCTTTGTCCGCTTTTTTAAAATTTGGGTTTCCGATAGCCTTTTGAAAACCGTCTTTTTGACCTTGGAGTCGGTACGCATCGCCCCGATTATAGTGCGCTTCAGCGTAATTAGACTTCAACTCTATGGCTTTCGTATAGTCTTTAATTGCCTCGGCATAGTCTTTAAGACCTACCTTGGCAAGACCTCGATTGTTGTAGATGACATGAATCTCAGTATAGTCAGGCTTTAACGCAACCCCTTTATCATAGTCCGCAATTGCCTTTTGAAAATCCTCTTTTTGCCCTCGGAGTCGGTACGCATCGCCCCGATAATGGTAAGCTTCAGCATAGTTCGGGTCTAACTCAATTGCTTTATCAAAGTTATCAATCGAGGCTTGATAGTTCCCATTATTAGAATCTGCCTTTCCCCAATAATAGTAGGCTACAGCATGGTCTTGTTTAGCGTCTTCATTTTGACCCAAAGCTTTCTTCGCGTTGCCTCGATTGTAGTAAGCACGGCTATCCTTCGGGGCTAACACAATAATTTTGCCATAGTCTTCAATTGCACCTGCATAGTCAGGGTCAGGTTTTTCTGCCTTTGCAACCGCTCTATTGAGGTAAGTGCTAATTTTTAACGCAATAGCCCTGCTTTCAATTGGGTCGGCATATCCATCAATTGCTTCAGTATAGTCTTGAATTGCTCCATCATAGTTTTTACTATTTAGTTTCGCGTTGCCTCGATGGTAATAGTAGCCCCAAGGCTCCTTTGGGTTTAGGTTGTTAATAGCTTGAGTATAGTCTTCAATTGCGCCTACATAATCAAGTTTGGCTTCTTTTGCAGGACCCTGGACGAGATAAACTTGGGCATCATCTGGATTCAATTCAATAACTTCGCCACAGTCTTGAATTGCCCCCGCATAGTCGCCGCTTTTTAGTTTTGCGAAACCTCTATTGTAGTAAGCAGTAAAATTATCTGGAATGAGTTCAATCGCTTTATCAAAGTCTTGAATCGCCTCTTGATACTGACCAAGGCCGTGTTTGGCAGATCCTAATTTTTCGTAGGTGTCAGCGTACTTGTACAACTTAAGTGCCTTATCAAAATCCTTAACTGATTCCTCATAATTCTCACTTATTAACTTTTTAGTCCCCCACGCTTCATAGACATGCGCACGTATAGGTTTCCTATTCCGCCAATCTGACAAATTTTCCCCATTTGATGAATTAAGTAAAGCGTTGAGTTCGCTTGAAGCAATAGCAGTAAAAGTATCACCAAAAACTTCGTCCCCCAAAACTACAACCCCTATGACTTTCCCCTCGCTGTTTAGTACCGGTCCCCCGCTGTTACCGTGCAGACGTAACATTTCCCTATTTTCAGGAAACCCCTCAGGAACCAATCGAAGTTGCCTGTCGCTCCACCGGATCCCATGTACGGTTCCTTCTGTACGATTGTACCCTCCACCGGGGTAACCCAGCGCGAAAATAGGATCGCCTATTTTTCCTTCAGCTAACTCAAGAGGTTTGCCCTTACCTGAAACCTTTAGGATAACCAAGTCGTGCTCCGGAGCGTATCCTGTGACTCCCTCAATGTTGTAAACTTTTTTGGTGCCAACAGCGAAAATCATTCTCCTACCGGCAACAACGTGGATGTTAGTTGCAATTTTATCAGATTCGACAAAAAAACCGCTTCCGCTTCCAATAGTGCCATCGGCATCTCCTGCAATTATCAGGACTGTCGCATCTTTAGCACGCTGTTCTGGTGTCTGCGTACATGCCAACAGAAACACCAAAGCCAATAATCCAAGTAGAAATTTTCTGTTATATGTCATACTATATTTAAGACGATACACATGTCGCCCCTACGGGGCTTAGGGCCTGGTAGATGGCCCGTTTCTATAGACATTTCGTCCCCACGGGACTGGCCATTGGTGCAGTCGAGTTTATTTTTCTGTGAGTTGCGTTTGTGTGAGAAACTTTCAAAAAAATCAGAAGATGCTTTGAAAACAGTTTGAAAACAGGTTATTGAACTCGAGAGAAACTGTCCAAACTATAGTACCGGTTTTTTATTTATGAGATTATGAGCAAGTACAATCTTCTGCTATTACCAAGGGGCAGGCGGGTGCCTGCCCTAGAGAGGTTTCCCGGCAGCGACTTACTTTCCCGCGGGGTCGCCCCCGAAGTATCATC
>JAPPMR010000668.1:0-7728 GCA_028818995.1 Candidatus Poribacteria bacterium
GGAAAATTTTGTTGTGTAAATCCCCTTCTTTTTCTGCTATAATTACGTCTATAAATTAGTTGAAATCTAAACCGATTTTTTATCGTAAAATACATAAAAACCTAAAAATTAGGAGAACCCATGTCTTCCGAATTTGTCCATCTACACAACCACAGCGAATACAGTATGCTTGACGGGGCTTGCCGCATTTCGGATATGATTCAGTGGGCAGTTGAGAACAGCGCGCCCGCTGTTGCGCTCACTGACCACGGCAATATGTTCGGGGCATGGGAGTTTTACACCAAAGCACAAGAAGCTGGCGTAAATCCTATTGTCGGGTGTGAGGTATATGTTGCTCCCGGTGACCGAAAGAAACGTGGAAAAGACCAAGGCAGCCCCTACCATTTAACACTCCTTGTAGAAAATGCGACTGGCTATCAAAACCTTCTTGAATTAGTGTCGCTCGGTTATACAGAAGGTTTCTATAGTAAACCGCGCATTGACATGGAAATCTTACGGGAATACCGCGAAGGGATTATCGCATTAACAGGATGTATCCAAGGGCAGGTGCCACAACTCGTCGCTTCAGACAAACGGGAAGAAGGCATCCAAAACTTCAAAACCTTAATTGACATCATGGGTCCTCGTAACCTCTATGTTGAGGTGCAAAACCATTATATTGACAAGGAGCTTGAAGCGTACCCAATAATGGTTGATTTAGCAAGAGAATTTGATCTCCCTCTTGTTGGCACAAACGATTGCCATTACCTCCACAAATCCGATCACCACATGCACGATGTACTTCTCTGTATCCAAACAAAGAAAACTGTCAACGAGCAAGACAGGATGCGATTTGATAATCATTTCTATTTTAAAGACGTTAACGAAATGCGGGAAGTGCTTAAAAATTACCCACCTGAAGCCATCAGCAACACACTTGAAATTGCTAAAAGGTGCAACCTCAAACTTGATTATGGCAAGAGCGTGATGCCGAAATATGATGTGCCCGAAGGACATACAAATGAGAGTTATCTAAAAGAACTTTGCTACCAAGGGTTGCGTGAAAAATTGGGCGGTGAACTCTCCTCGGATGTTCTCCAAAGGTTGAATCATGAACTTGACATTATAAATAAAACCGGTTACCCAGGATATTTCCTGATTGTATGGGACTATGTGAAATACGCTAATGAACAGGGATATCCACTCACCGCTCGTGGTTCCGCTGCCGGTAGCCTTGTCCTGTATGCGCTCGATGTAATTACTTTCAATCCGATGGAGTATGGCTGTATCTTTGAGCGTTTTTTGAATCTTGAACGGATTAGCCCACCTGATATTGATATTGACTTCGCAGACCGCGCCCGTGATCACGTTATTGAATACCTCGTTAATAAATATGGCCAAGACTCTGTCGGCAAGGTTGCCACCTTTGCAACCATGGGAGCAAAAGCCGCTATCAAAGATGTTGGACGCACACTTGATGTGCCTCTCGAAAATGTTAATAAATTAACACAGTTGATTCCAAGCATTCCAGGCATTACACTTGATGACGCCTTGGAACAGGTGCCAGAATTCCAAGCACTTGCAGAACAGCCAGAAAATAAAGAATTAATGGATCTCAGCAAATCTGTAGAAGGCATGAAACGGCACGTCTCTTGTCATGCATCTGCTATCGTTGTTTCAAATGGACCGCTGACAGATTTCGCTCCGCTATTTAAAGATAAAAATGACCAGGTTGCAACACAGTTTGAAGGCAAAACTGTTGAAAATGTTGGTATCGTCAAATTTGATTTCCTTGGTGTCCGCAGCCTCACTGAGATTCATGACTGTCTCCAAATGGTTAAGGCGAATCATGGCATAGATTTGAAGTTAGAGGATATCCCTTTTGACGATGAAAAGACCTTTTCACTAATTAGTAGAGGACTGATTGCTGCTTTATTCCAGCTGGAAACCTCCTCAGGCATGTATAGGGTTGTTACACAACTCAAAGCGGATAACTTTGAGGATTTCGCTGCAATTCCCGCGCTTTATCGTCCAGGTCCATTAGAAAGCGGCATGATGCAACAGTTCATAGACCGAAAAAACGGATTAGAACCAGTGAGTTATCTGCATCCGTCGCTTGAAGATGCGCTCAAAAATACTTACGGTGTATGTGTCTATCAGGAACAGGTGATGCAGATTGCCCGTGATATGGCAGGCTTTACACTCGGTGAGGCAGATATCCTCCGCGATGCAATGGGAAAAAAGAAATTAGATTTGATCAAATCGCAGCGAGAGAAATTCGTTGAGGGTGCCCTCAAAAATGAGATTTCTAAAAAAGATGCAGAAGAAATATACGACCTCCTTGAACCGTTCAGTGGATACGCCTTCAACAAATCACACTCTGTCGCTTATGCTATGTTAGCTTACCGCATGGCATACCTGAAAACGCACTACCCACACGAATTCATGGCTGCAATGATGACTGGGGAAGCGGGCGACTCATCCAAAATTACGCGTTACCGAGCTGAATGTGTCAAACTTGCTGATTTCCTTGGTGTGGAAATCAATGTGCTTCCCCCGGATGTTAACAGTAGCGATAAGGATTTTGCAGTGGATGGCAATGATATTTGTTTTGGTCTTGTGGCAGTGAAAAACGTTGGAGACAACGCAATAGATGCAATTGTGGAAGCACGGAAAGAGGGTGGTTCATTCACATCGCTGCAAGATTTCTGCGAACGCGTGGATACAAAAGTAGTCAATAAACGGTCTGTTGAAGGTCTTATTTTAAGCGGTGCTTTTGATAACCTTGAAGGACATCGGGCACAACTTCTTGAAAACTTGGAAAGTATCCTGAAAGCCGCACAAAGTGCACAAGCAGTGCGTGAACGCGGACAGATGAACCTCTTTGGAGAGGCAGAGGATATGCCCACAACAGTGGTAACGCTCGCGGCAGTAGAGGAATATGACCCTTTGGAACGGCTTAAGCTTGAAAAAGAGCAACTCGGATTTTATGTTTCCGGACACCCACTCCAGCAATACACAGACATCATTGAAAATTATACATCCGCAAGTACTCAAAACCTTGGCGGACATCCGATTGAGTCCACAGTTTCTGTCGCAGGAATGATTACCAGTGTTACAAATCGCACCACCAAGAAAGGGGACTCAATGGCAATACTTGAGTTTGAGGACCTTGAGGGATCAATAGAGGTCGTTGTTTTTCCAGAGGCATACAAAAAGGCAGGCGACCTCTTTGAAGATAGAATGGTTTGGATTGAAGGGACAGTCAGAATCGATCAGAATAGGAAAACCCGAAATTCTGATGATGAAGACGAAGTAGAAGAGCGTCAGCGTCAGATACAAGCAGATACAATTTTAGATATAGAAACTGTTGCTGAGCAACAGACATCTGCCATTGAAGTGACAATCGCGGAATCCGATCTTGATAACCTTGAAAAACTAAAATCCCTCAAAGAGATTGCACTTGCCAACAAAGGTGAACTACATCTAATTTTGCGTCTTATGAGTCCGCGTTTTGGTGAAGTTATCACGCGATGTGGTTCCAATTATAAGATAACGGATAAGGAAGATGTTTTCAAACAGGTGGAAAATCTATTTGGAGAGAATTGCATCAAACGGAGCAATCGAACAAAGCCTAAAAATGGAAATCGCTCTACTCGAAACAGTTATGTTTAAAGAAGGTCTTTGCTTCATATAAGGCGCATCAGTAAAATATTCCACCAAATTGTGTAGAAGGAGATTCACTCTTATGCAGTATCGCACACTCGGTAAAACTGGACTCCGTGTTTCAGAAATCGGCTACGGCGGCGGTAGAGTCCGCCCAGAGCACGATCAAAAGTCGCTTGTCAATATGATCCATTATGCCATAGACTGTGGGCTTAACTTCATAGACACCGCGCCTAACTATGGAGGTGGATATAGCGAAACAGTTGTCGGCAAAGCGATCACAGATCGCCGGGACGCATGCATCGTTGCAACGAAAACGGAGGCGTACGATCCGGAGGGTATTGAAGCGGATGTGGAAGGTAGCTTACAACGACTCCGCACTGACTATATTGACGTTCTCCAATTCCATGGCGGTTGGTTTTATGCGAAAGAGACAGAACAGATTCTGAACGGTGGCGGATTAGAAAAATACCTCAAATTGAAGAAAGAAGGAAAGGTGCGGTTTATCGGTTTTTCTGCGGACGGCCCGTCAGGTGGCACGGAACAACTAATTGCCACCGGTCAGTTTGACATGATGCAAATCCACTATAACCTGATGTATCAGAGTACGTGTGATACATTCGGCAGACGCGGTGTTATTCCTGATGCTGTCGCACAAGAAATGGGTATTGTGCTGATGCGCTCCACCACAAGCAACGTCTTCCAAAATCTCATGAAACACTGCTTTCCTAACGAGATGGCGGCGGTTGGTGTAGATAGTTTTCTACTCAACTATTCGCTTTCAAATCCGATGGTAAACGTTGCGCTGATGAGTCTGCAGAGTATTGACGATGTGGACTGGACAAATGCCGTGTCGGATGATGTTGATGCGCGGTTAGATCTGCGCGCGATTCATGGAAGGTAAGTGGTGCTTCCTTTTATCGTTTTTGAACGTGGATTTAAATGGATTTTGAAATTATTGGAGAGATTACGCAAATTGAAACAATTGCCCGCGGCAGAGGTGTAAAAAATCGTCCGAGATTGCAACGGCAGTATGGTCAAGGCAGATGGCGTAAGTTAAAAGGAAAAACATACGTTCGTCTAATTGATGGTTCAATCCGTTACGCTGAAATACACTGGTACCAAGCGCAAGAAATTGGGAAAAGAGAATTCAAACTTAAACTTCCATTCCTTGATTAGCAATGCAAACAAAAGAAAATCAAATACCGCAATTTGGGTTGTGTCTTAATAATGAAGGATATCCTGCTTCTCTTGAAACTGGAAAACTTTATCGTGTGATCCCTGATGATAAAATGAAAACTCAGGGATATCTGCGAATTATAGATGAAAGTGGAGAGGAGTACGCCTATGATGCAAACCGTTTCTATCTAATTCACCTACCTACTGCAGTTGAAGAAGCATTACTTGCTGCATCACAAGCGTAGGTTCTATTTTCCTTTATTTTTAGGACACCTACGGTTTTCGCGGCGGTCTCTCATCAACTGAAGCCTTTTCCTTGCTTAGCACCTCTACAAGACGATATTCATAACGTCCCACATCCTGAATCCCTTCAGGTCGCTCGTGAAGACTGACTTTTAGCGTGTAGATATACCCCTCCTCATAATCAAACCCTTTTATTCCTTCATAGAAGAAATGCCACTGTTCTTCTTCCTCGTTGAATTCAAGATAACATTCCTGCTCAACGAAGCCTTGACAGGTTGTTCTATAAGGTCCAATGATGAGAATCTCAGTATTCGCAGCACACTGTGAAATCCATGATCCTTTGCAAGGATTTTTAAACTCAGAGTCCGGTCCACATCCGGCGGTGAAAAACAAGAGGATTAATGAGATTGGAAGTATCAGTTTTGTTGGGAATTGCATGTTTTCCCTTGTACGGCAATTTCATGGTGATAAATCAACTTCCCAGCCATGTAAAGGTGGATACAAATATATGTCAGGTTTTTGGATTAATGCCATCATTGGAAACAAAAAACTTATATGCGAGCCTTCAGTTAATTCTGGATCCAGTTCTTTTGCCTTATTAAAGTCTTCATTTGCTTTTTCAGCGTTACCTATTTTAAGATAAGCATCATAGCGATTGTAAAATGCTGCAACTGCCCATTTGTTACAATCGACTTCACCCTCATGTATGTTCTCAAGATGAGTCCTTAAAATTTTTATCGTCTCATTGAAGTCTTCAATAGCCTTTCCATGTTCACCTATTTTTGCATAAAAATGACCACGACAGAGGTAGGTTGCAAAATTAGACTTAAACATCGTAGTGACTAACTTGTCGTAGCATTTGATAGCGTTTTCACGTTCGTTTATTTTAGTGTAAATCGCACTGAGATTCAAGTAAGGTAAAAAGCAATTTTCGTCCAATTGCATCGCCTCTTCAAAGCAGGCAATAGCTTGATCATCTTCATCATTTTTCACATAGACATTTCCGAGGCTATTGTATAATGTACAGCCTATTTTGTAAGTATCCTGTGAATGTCGCCCACTAAAACGATCTTGGAAATCTGGTAAAAGACTTATTGCATGGTTTAAAATCTCTATTGCTTTATTATATTCTTCAATTTGTGCATAAGCATTACCCAGACTCATATGTATTCGCGGCAATACTATATTATCACGTGGTATTTGTACTTGATCTGCCTTTTCAAAGTCAGCAATAGCCTGTTCATAGTCACCAGTTTTCGCGTAAACATTACCACGGCTAAGATAGGATTTGGCATTATATTGGCTCAATTCCACTGCCTCTGTAAAGTTTTCAATAGCTAATTCGTAGTCATCTTTATACGCACGGGCAACACCGAGTCCTTGATAGGCTGCGGCGTAATGTGAGTCCAATTTAATTGCCTCATCAAATTTTTTGATAGCCAGATCGTATTGTCTATTAAGAATCCAGGCATTACCCTGAAGGTAACAGGACGTAGCCTCTAAGTAAACGCTTTGTAGTCTAATAGCACCAGAAAAATCTCTATAAATAGTTTCAACAGATATACCGTGATGCTTATGCAGAAATTGCAGGATATCACGTTTGAGATTTTTCGGAATGTTTACTTCAAGGACTCCTTCTTGCTTAATGTCAATAAAGCCTTCCGAAGGAATAACGAATATACTTTTCTGAGCGATAACGCGATTATTTGAAGTCTCAAGATGCCTAATTTCACAATAACCTTTTGCTCCGGGAAAATTTACTTTATCCTGTTCTAAGACAATGATCCTGCCGTTTTTGTCAGAAGAACCGTGGCAAGCAAAGAAGAGAGCAATTAAGTAATCGCTTGTAAAATCTATGCGGTTAGTAAGTCCTCCATAGTGTTGTATCATATCAGCGAATTCTGCTTCTTCTCTTTCGTCACTAAATCTTCTGAATTTTCTCAGAGACTGCTCCAGCAAACGCTTAATACCAGCAGGATAAACGATTGGTAAATTGTTATCACGACAGAACCGGTAAAGGTTTGAGGATACGTCCTTATAGTGTTCGGACTCACCTCGGTAGATATAGGCACCAACCGGCTGGCTTTCTACTATCTCACGAATCTCGTTAAGTTTTTCTAAAACAGCATTGAAATTGTTCATTTTCGTCTTATCAGAAAAGTATTGATCAACCGAAGTTTTTTCTCAGCCGCATCCTTAAGAAGTGTGTCACCAGTTTTTTCTGAAAGTCTCAACGCAGTTCCGAAATCCTGCTTTGCCTCCAAAGCGCGACCCATGCGGTACTTTGCATTGCCTCGCCAATAATAAACATCAGCATCATCAGGTTTTAGTCGGATAGCTATATTATAGTCTGATATCGCGGCAGAGTATTGCTTTAGGTCATATTTTGCGTTTCCACGACTGTAATATGCCCCAGCATAGTTAGGTTTTAGTCGGATTGCAATGTCATAATCTACGATAGCCTCAAAGTGTTTTGCTAGTTTTCCCTTCGCGTTTCCGCGATTATTGTATGCATTAGCATCATCAGGTTTTAGTCGGATTGCAATATCATAGTCTAATATAGCAGCAGAATATTGTTTCAAGTGGTACTTCGCGTTTCCACGATCAATGTATGCCTCGGTATAATCTGGTTTTAGTCGGATTGCAATGTCATAATCAGAA
>JAPPMR010000668.1:7828-12434 GCA_028818995.1 Candidatus Poribacteria bacterium
TCTGGTTTTAGTCGGATTGCAATGTCATAATCAGAAATCGCAGCAAAGTATTGTTTTATGTTATATCTTGCAAGTCCGCGATTAATGTATGCCTCGGTATAATCTGGTTTTAGTCGGATTGCAATGTCATAATCAGAAATCGCAGCAAAGTATTGTTCTATGTTATATCTTGCGAGTCCGCGATTGTAATAGATAGCACTATCTGGTTCTAGGTGAATTGCGTTAGTATAGTCTGCGATAGCACCTTGATAGTCACCCAAGTCAAACTTAGTATTACCCCATTTGAAGTAAGTGTCTGCAGATATGGATCGTTTGCTTTGTGCCAAAGGTTTCGCTTGTTTGGACTTGATAAGTAGACTGATGAGGTATCTTGAAGGGATTGCAAAATTGAGATTTTGTGCGTCCAAAGCTTTATAGACAGATACGGACACACCAATCACTTCACCCTTGCTGTTTAGTACGGGACCTCCACTACTCCCTGGTGAAATCGGTGCTGTCATTTGAAGGCGTTCTTTGGAATTCCCACCGCGCTTACTGCTAATGATGCCATCAGAGAAAGTCCCTTCCAAGCCTTTTGGATTGCCCGCAACGTACACCGTCTCGCCAATTCGGACAGCTTCACTTTTGCCGAGAGATAGAGGCTTAATCTCGTCTGCCGAGACTTTTAGGATAGCAAGGTCGTTCTTTTTGTCAGTTGCGGTGATGCCTTCAATTGTGTATTTCGTCAACTTACCGATCAACTTTGCTGTTCCGCGCGCAGCACCTTCAATCACATGATAGTTGGTTGCAATCAGGTTTTCTCCTATAAAAAATCCGCTGCCAAATCCAAGGGTTCTGCCGTTACTATCATGCATCTCCAAGTAAACTGTCGCCGCTAACGCTTTTTCGGCGATCTCTGGCACAGTCTGAGCAGGTGTGTTACTTATTGTGCATAATAACAGCATCACTACAAGCGTTCCCAGGGGCAACGTCCAAAATAATTTGTCCTGATGTATTATCAAAATACTCCTTCTTTCCAACCGATCTAATACCCAATTAACCCTATTTGTAGCGCGAGACCCCCCTGGGTTTCCTTGCAATGCTGATTTTATCAGAAAACTTCTAATCAAGTTAATTTGGTATTAGGTTAATTTAACTGTTGTAGTGCTTTCTCAATTTGGGCTTTAAGCTCAACATCGTCTGTCTTTTCAACGATTTTCAGTGCGGTCTGGAGATCATGCTTTGCCTCTAAAGTGCGCCCTAATTCAATTTTTGTGATTCCCCGACTATAATAGGCATTGATATATTTCGGTTGTAACAGAATTGATTTGTCATAATCGGATATAGCATTCTCATATTTCTTTAGTTTAAACTGTAGATTTCCCCGATTGTAATAGGCTATGGCATCATCTGGTCTAAAACGAATAACTGTATTATAATCAGACATAGCAGCCACATACTTCCCTATAGCTTCCTTTGCACGTCCTCGATTGCCGTAAGCAGCCAAGAAATTTTTGTCTATTTCTATCACTTTGTCATAATCCTTGATAGCATTTTCGTATTGTCCCAACTGGGCTTTAGCAATCCCACGATTGTTGTAAGCTGTAAGATAATCTGGTTTCAGACGAATTACCACATCGTAATCGGAGATAGCAGCGGCATGCTGTTTCAGCATGTCCCTCGCGATTCCGCGATTGTTGTAGGCTGAAATATAATCAGGTTTTAATCGGATTGCCTGTGTATAGTATGCAATAGCTCCTTTCAAGTCTCTCATCTCAGATCTGATATAACCCCATCTGAAGTAGGTTACAGCGGATACAGATTGTTTCCGTTGTGTCAATGGAGTGACTTCTCCGGAACGCGCAATCAGTTTCTTTAGATAATCTGAAGGAATAGCAAAATTAATCCGTTGTTTACCTTCAATTGAAAAAAAGAAAACTCCAACAACTTTACCTTTATCGTTTAGAACGGGCCCACCGCTGCTTCCTGGAAAAATTCGGTTTATCAATTGGAACCATTTGCTGTTCTCCCCTTCGCTAAGGCTGCTAATGGCATTGTCTGAAAGTGTGCCTTCCACACCATTATGATTACCTGTTATGTAAACAATTTCTCTACTATTGACAGTTTCACCGAAGGAAAGAGGTTTAATGTTGATTGCATTAACTTTTAGTAGAACAAGGTAGTTTTCTTCGTCAACGGCTGTAAAGCCTTCAATTGTATATTTCGTGGGACGACCCAGCAATTTCACTGTCCCAGATGCAGCGCCTTCAATAACTTGAGGATTCGTGACGATTAGGTTGGGTGTAACAAAAAAACCGTTGCCAAATCCGAGAGGATTTCCGTTTTTATCCTGCATTTCCAAATATGCAGTAACATCTAATGCTCTTTGGGTGAATTCTGGCGCAACCTGAGTTAATGCTGGGAATATCGGGCATAATAGCAGCATTACTATAAGTGTTGCCAGAGGCAACTGTAAAAATAATGTGTTCTGATGTATCATCAAAGTGCTACTTTCTATATTTCACGTTTTTCTATAATCGCTCGACTGAACTCGTTATCCTCGGCGCGCTTACAAAGCGCGCCTACCGGTGTGTTTACTTAGAAGATAAGAAATTCCGAATCACATAATCCAAAATTCCACCATTTTTATAGTATTCCACTTCTACGGGTGAGTCAATTCGGATAAGTAATTCCGTTGTGTGCGTCTCACCATTGGATCGGATAATCTTCATCGTTGCCATCTGTCCCGGTTGCAAGTCATCTGCAAAACCTGTAATGCTGATAATCTCACTACCATCAAGATTGAGCGTTTGGGCATTTTCCCCGTCCTTGAACTGCAACGGCAAAATACCCATACCGATGAGATTGCTGCGGTGGATTCGCTCATAACTTTCTACCACAACCGCCTTGACACCAAGTAGTTTCGGTCCCTTCGCCGCCCAATCGCGTGAACTTCCCATGCCGTAATCTTGTCCGGCAAAAATAACCGTAGGAATATCGTTTTCGCTGTAGTAAAGTGCTGCTTCGTAAATAGTCGCCTGTGTTCCTTCAGGATATTGTAGTGTCCATCCGCCTTCAACATCGGGTGTCATTAAGTTTCGGACACGTCTGTTTGCAAATGTGCCACGACTCATCACATGGTCGTTTCCACGTCTTGCACCGTAGGTATTGAAATCTTGTATTTCAACACCACGTTCCTGCAGATAACTGCCTGCTGGACTTGCTGCCGCTATTGCTCCTGCGGGAGAGATGTGATCAGTAGTAACAGAGTCTCCGAAAATGCCAAGGATTCGCGCATTAGTTATATCCGAAATCGGCGCGGGTTCGCGTGAGAATCCATCAAAGAAAGGTGGATGCTGAATATATGTACTTCTTTCGTTCCATGGGTAAAGCACACCTGTCGCACCAGCAAGTTCTTCCCATTCCGGTGCCTGATTACTAATCGATTCGTACATATCTTTGAACGTCTTTCGGTCAACAGCAGCGCCAATCATATCAGCAATTTCTTGACGTGTTGGCCAAATATCCCGCAGATAAACTGCCTCACCCACATCATTATGTCCAATGGGTTCTGTAGCGAGGTCAATGTCAATTCGTCCTGCGAGTCCATACGCCACAACGAGAGGCGGTGACATGAGAAAGTTCGCTTTTATCTCTGGATGCACACGCGCTTCAAAATTTCTGTTTCCACTCAAAACGCTGGCAGTTACAAGATTCTCTGCGTCAATTGCCTCCTGAACAACTTCATTGAGCGGCCCGCTGTTACCGATGCAAGTTGTGCATCCATAACCTACCACGTTATACCCCAATTTTTCCAAATAGGGCAGTAATCCTGTGTTCCGCAAATACTCCGTTACAACTCGCGAGCCTGGCGCTAAACTTGTTTTAACATAATCCGGGACGCGTAAACCTTTTTCAACCGCTTTTTGGGCAAGTAGTCCTGCCCCAATCATCACAGACGGGTTACTTGTATTTGTGCAACTTGTAATTGCTGAGATAACGACTGACCCGTGAGTGATATTGCCATCGCCTGCCCCTTCTGTTACACCAAAACCATCTTCTGTTACAGGTTTAGTGAGAAGTTCATTAAAAGTTTCTTTGACATCTGATAACGCGATTCGGTCTTGTGGTCGTTTCGGTCCTGCAATACTCGGTTCAATATCGCTGAGATCAATTTCCAACACATCGGAGTATTCAACTTCGCCAAGTCTTGGAATACCGAATAATCCTTGTGCTTTGAGATACGCTTCCACGAAATCAACGTGTGTTTCATCGCGTCCGGTAAGACGGAGGTAATTCATCGTCTCAGTATCGGGTGGGAAAAATCCGATAGTCGCCCCATATTCAGGACACATGTTAGAGAGCGTCGCCCGGTCAGGCAGTGCGAGTGCTTCTACACCTTCACCAAAGAACTCAACGAATTTACCGACAACCGCAGCCGCTCTGAGTCTTTGTGTCACAGTCAATACCAAATCTGTTGCGGTTACGCCTTCTTGGAGTTCACCTTTCATGTGAACGCCGAGCACTTCGGGAGTCAAAATGTAGACTGGCTGCCCCAACATTGCCGCTTCAGCCTCAATGCCACCAACACCCCAACCAACAATGCCTAATCCGTTAATCATGGTAG
>JAPPMR010000669.1 GCA_028818995.1 Candidatus Poribacteria bacterium
CCGAAAATAGAAAGAAGGTGCAGGCACATGTCGGTTTTGAGTGGATTTGCAAAATGGAAAAACAATATGAATCCCGTTAATTTGGTATTATCTATTCTTGGAAGACTATGTAAACTTCAACCTATGAAATCGGGCTTACAAAGCCCTCCTACAAGAGTCCTTCTCGACAATTGAATGGCACTGAGAAATGTAGCAAAAGATTCTGGATAATGTGATATAATGTGTTTGGTGAGTTTTGACAGTTATCATGTCTATCAGGTTTGCTGAAGTCTAAGGAGGAAGCATGGAAAAACGCCCAAAAATTGCTGCAATTGCCACAATATACCACAAATACTCACATGCACAACACATCGTTGACCGGTTCTTGGAAGGATACGGATGGAATAGCAGACACCATTACCCACCGATGGACCTCGTCTCGCTCTACGTTGAACAGGTCAAGGACAACGATCTTAGCCATGACCGATTAGAACGTTTCCCTACGATGAAGGGATATCCAACAATCGCTGAAGCGCTTACTCTTGGCGGCGAGGAATTGGCGGTTGATGGTGTACTACTCATCGGTGAACACGGTGAATATCCATCTAACGAGAAGGGACAACGTCTCTATCCACGCTACGAACACTTCACGCAGATGGTTGAGGTGTTTAAACAGAGCGGACGCGGTGTACCCATATTCAATGATAAACACCTCTCCTGGAATTGGGAGTGGGCACGTGAAATGTATGACATTTCCCAAGATATGGACTTCGCCTTTATGGCTGGGTCTTCACTGCCTGTTACGTGGCGCACGCCATCAATTGACATGCCGCTTGGAACTTCTGTGTCAGAAGCGGTGTGTGTTGCTTATGGCGGCGTGGATAGTTATGATTTCCACGCATTAGAAACGTTGCAGTGTATGGTAGAACGGCGCGAAGGTGGTGAAAGCGGTGTGAAATGGCTACAAGCATACCGTGGCGACGCGTTTTGGAATGCACACCACTCCGAACTGTGGTCTAGGGAACTCTTTGAATCCGCGCTCTGCCGGAGTCATACGCTTACACCATCACGCCCTGGATTCAACAATCTATTTCCGACGTTGGATGAAATGAAGGAGATCGTAAAAGACCCAATTGCATATCAGTATGAACATCACGATGGGCTTAAGTCTACAATGATTTTGACGAACGGATTGGTACAGGATTTCAACTTCGCTGCATATATTGGGTCGGATAACGAAATCCTTTCAACACAGATGTATCTTCCAATGCCTCCCGCACGGACAACTTTAGCAAACTTCTTCTCGCCGCTTGTTAACAATATCGAGAAAATGTATTTGACAGGTAAGGCGACTTATCCAGTTGAACGCACGTTATTGACAACTGGACTTGTTGCGGCAGGCGTTGATAGCCTGTTCGCTGATGGCACAAAACAAGAGACATCGCATTTAGACATCGCCTATCAACCCACCGAGGAATCAACTTTCTGGAGGACATAAAGTTATGAAACGAATTGCTGTCATTACGACTATCTACCGTTATCTATCACATGCGCAACACTTTGCAGACCGTTTTCTTGTCGGTTATCCGAAAGAGGGCAGATGGCATCGCCCGGATATGAAAGTCGTCTCACTCTATGTTGACCAAAAACCAGAAGGTGAACAAAGCGAAGACCGTGCCAAAGAATTCGGATTTTCTGTCCATCCTACCATTGCTGAAGCACTTCGCTGTGGTGGTGATAAACTTGCAGTGGATGCAGTACTTCTGATCGGTGAACATGGCAACTATCCTAACAATGAAAAAAGCCAAGTGTTGTATCCACGTTATGATTTTTTCAAGGAGTGCGTCAAGGTTTTTGAAAAAGATGGAAGGGCAGTGCCTATTTTTAACGACAAACACCTCTCCTACAGTTTTGAAAAAGCGCAGGAGATGGTAGATGATGGACACCGACTCGGTTTTGGGGTGCTTGCGGGGTCATCATTACCTGTTACGTGGCGATTACCTGATGTTGAATTGCCGTTGGAGTGTGAGATAGAAGAGGCATTGATGGTAGGCGTTGGCGGTTCAGACCCGATGGATTATCACGCGTTAGAAGCGATGCAATGCATGGTTGAACGCCGTAAGGGTGGTGAAACAGGTGTTGCTGCTGTGCAATTGATTGATGGTGAGGAAGTCTGGGAAGCCAGTGAAGATGGACGTTGGTCTCTGGAATTGCTGGAAGCGGCATTTTCAAGAAGTGACACACCGTGCGGTTTGACGGATGAAGACGGTAGAACGCAAGATATAATTGGTAATGGTGAACTCCAAAAACTCGTCCAAAATCCCTCTGCCTATTTCATTGAATATAACAATGGTTTGAAAGCAACACTTCTGATGCTCAACGGTGCCGTACGGGACTACTGCTTTGCTGCAAAACTTAAGGACGAACCTATTCCAGTTTCAACGCAGTTTTTCTTAACACCGACCCCAAATGTCACTTATTCGGCATGTCTCATTGCCAAAATTGAGGAACTTTTCGAGACAGGTGTCGCCCCATATCCTGCAGAACGTACCTTGTTGGTGAGTGGGACATTGGAGAGTTGTTTGACTTCACGTCATCAAGGACATGTCCGTTTAGAAACACCGCATCTTAACGTTGAATACCGTGCACCTGCGGAATCACAGTATGCAAGACGTTGATCTACGAATTTAGGACTGACTGATTTATGTTTATTGAAGAAAGGAATCAGAAAAATGAAATTCAAACGCGAAGAAATTTTAGAAGAATTGCGAAACAATATTGACGCTGGCAAACCTATCATTGGGGCAGGTGCTGGCACAGGCATCTCAGCAAAATGTGAAGAGGCAGGTGGTATTGACCTAATTATTATCTATAACTCCGGTAGATTTCGCATGGCAGGCAGAGGTTCGCTTGCGGGCATGATGCCTTACGGGGACGCTAACCAAATTGTTGTTGAAATGGCAAGTGAAGTGTTGCCTGTTATCAAAAGTACGCCTGTTCTCGCAGGTGTTTGCGGAACTGATCCGTTTCGCTTGATGGATATATTTTTAGGTCAAATAGATGCTATTGGATTTTCAGGAGTACAGAACTTTCCGACTGTGGGACTAATTGACGGCACTTTCCGTCAACTGCTTGAAGAAACCGATATGGGATATGGTCCCGAAGTAGAGATGATTCGGACAGCACATCAGATGGGGCTGCTTACTACACCTTACGCGTTCAACGAAACCGAGGCGGAACAGATGGCAGATGCGGGGGCAGATATCCTCGTCGCACACATGGGATTGACAACGAAAGGCTCTATCGGCGCAAAAACTGCTTTTACGCTTGAAGATGCTGCAAAACGTGTTCAAGCCATTCATGACGCTGCGAAAGGAGTCAATCCTGAGATTCTCGTAATCTGTCACGGAGGTCCCATCGCCGAACCCGAAGATGCTACCTATGTGTTGGAAAATACCAAAGGTGTTGTTGGATTTTACGGTGCCTCAAGTGCTGAAAGGTTGCCGACTGAACGTGCAATTACTGCACAGATTGAGGCTTTTAAGAAAATACGGTTATAGAATTATCCTAAAAATGTTGTTTCAAAGATATAGGATTTTCCTGAATATCTTAGCAAAGGAGATTGTAACTATGACTGATGAAGAAAAATTTAGATTTGACTTAACAGGATTTCTTGTGCGTCCAGCTATTCTGAGCAAAGACGAAGTGGATGCAATCGTTGATCAACTTGATCGAATTCGCCATAATCCAGAATCTTTACCACCTGAACATCGCGCTGTTCCAGGTGGTGCCTCGAATGTTCTCATTGATCATCCGAAAGTGATTGAAGTGTTGCACCAAATCATCGGTCCCGATGTCCGAATGGAGAGCACCTTTTTTGTGTGGCGTGAAAAGGGACAAGAACACGGTGGACTCCACGGTGGTGGTCCCCGGCAGGCAGACCCGATTTTCGGTTATCGTGTAAATAATGGTAGGATTCATGCCGGTATGGTGCGCGTCGTCTTTGAACTCACGGATATTTCTAAAGACGATGGTGCTACCCATTTCATCGTTGGTAGTCATAAATCAAACTTCCCAATGCATTCAGATCACATGTCGTTAGAGGAAGAAAAGAAAAGTCCTTTTCTAATGACCTATGAATGTCCCGCTGGTAGTGCCATATTCTTTACGGAAAACCTCTGCCATGCTGGACCTGTATGGCAACGTGAAACCCCACGTATCGCGATTCTAAATGCTTATGCACATCTCGCAACACACTGGCATCGTCTTCGCATTCCGCCAGAGGTGCTGAATGGACTCCCACGAGAAAAGCAGGCATACTTTCGTGAACCGTGGATTGCCGATTTCCGGACAAGTCCCGCTACGCATAATACAATAGATCGTTTTATTGAAAAGGACGACGAACCTCCTATTAACACGAACCATAGTCCGTGAAATGCGTTCTTTGTTTAAGCTGAATCCCAGAGCCATTCAATTGTCGATTTTTCCCATTTAATTGCATTGTAGGAGGGAACTCCGATTCCCGACCATCATTGTGTTTGTCGCGATTCGGAGATCGCTCCTACAAGAAGAAACCTATGTCGGATGTGCAATTACTGGAAATTTGAATGGCTCTGAGCTGAATCCCTTTTCAATTCTCCTAATTTGTGGTAAACTACCATCGCGTGTGTAAAATATAATTGGGTTCAAGAAAACTCATGCATTCCAGAGGTCAATTGGGAAACAGAAGTGTGATACTGGGTAGATAATGGCACATATTAAACTACAAAATATAATAAAACGATTCGGCGATGTTGTCGCAGTAAAAGATTTTAATTTGGAAGTTGAAGATAAGGAGTTTGTGGTTTTCTTAGGTCCATCAGGTTGTGGAAAAACGACAACGCTGCGATTGATCGCCGGGTTGGAACATCCTGACGAAGGCGAAATTCTAATTGATGGACATCTCGTCAACGGTTTGTCTCCAGCGGACCGGGACATCGCATTCGTATTTCAATTCTATGCGTTGTATCCACATTTGAGTGTATACGATAACATTGCTTTTCCACTAAAAGCGGTGAAGGTTGAAAAACAGGAAGTTGAAGATCGGGTAAAAAAGGTTGCAGAAATTTTGCAGCTCACTGACATTTTAAATAGAAAACCGAGTGTGTTGAGCGGAGGCGAGATGCAGCGCGTTGCACTTGGGCGTGCGATGGTTCGGCAACCGAAAGTCTACCTGCTTGATGAACCGATGGCGAATTTAGATGCGAAACTCCGAATTGATACGCGAGCAGAAATTAAACGTCTCCAACATGAAATCGGAGCCACCACTATTTTTGTGACACATGACCAGGTCGAAGCGATGTCTCTCGCTGACCGCATAGCAGTAATTCATCAAGGTGTACTTCAGCAAATCGGCACACCCCATGAGGTGTATAACAAGCCGAAAAGCCTTTTTGTTGCTGGATTTATGGGGATGCCAGCCATGAATCTACTTGATGTTGAACCTACCTCTCGTGAAGGCAAACCAGCATTGCACCTAAGTCATACTGATGTGCAGTTAGAACTTTCCCCTTGGCAGCAATCTAACCTAAACGCAAATAGTCAGCATAACGATTGTGTCTTAGGCATCCGACCTGAGCATATTACTGCATCAAGAGAACCAATCGGACGCAAAATTGCTGCGGATGTTCATCTCATTGAACCCCTTGGTTCTGTAAACATTCTTGACTTAATGCTCGGAACACATCAAGAGACACAAGAACCTATTCTCCTCCGAGTGAGAACACATCCTACATTTAATGCTGATATTGGAGAGACTATCTGGTTGGATTTTGATGATGACCAAATGCACCTGTTTGACAGTGGAACAGAGCAAACAATTTGGTAAAATTATTGATTTTTGATGGAAATAAAACAGATATGAAAATACCGTGTCGTTTGGCAGCTTTCGATTTAGATGGAACACTACTGAATAGTGATCACAAGTTATCACCTGAAAACCGTGAAGCACTTCAAAAACTTGCAGAAAATGAAATCTTGGTAGTCTTAGTTTCAGGCAGAATGCATCAATCTATTAAACCCATAAGCGATCAGATTGGATTGGAAAATCCAATTATTTCGTATAATGGAGCGATGGTAAAGCATGCAACTACTGATGAGGTTTATCATCATACGCCAGTTCCAGCAGACATTGCAATGGCTATAGTTAACGATTGCATGGAGCAAGATTTGCATCTCAATTTCTGCTTGAACGATGAACTGTTTGTTGCAAAAAAGAATAAGTGGAGTGAACTTTATGAATCTCGAACGGGTGTTCCTGCTACCCCTGTAGGTAATCTTCGGCAGTTAGCAGGCAAAACGCCAACAAAATTGCTTATCATTCATCCGCCAGAAAATTTACCACCACTTTTGAACAGTTTCAATTCACAATATGATGGCAAATTATATGTAACACAGACACAACCTGAGTATATCGAATTTATGAATCCAGAAGTTACCAAAGGTCGTGCGCTGACTGCACTTGCTAAACGTTGCGAGATTCCAATCGAATCAGTTGTCGCTTTTGGTGATAGTTATAACGACGAAAGCCTGCTCAAAACGGCAGGATTTGGCATAGCGATGGAGAACGCAGTCGCTCCGATTAAAGCCTGTGCGGATCATATCACTGCGACCAACGATGAAAACGGTGTCGCCAAAGCAATCTGGAAGTTAATTCTTTAATACGAGAAAAGGATTACAATTCTAAAAAACAACTACGAAGTTAACGAAGTTTTTTAGATTGATTATACGGAAAATCTGCCATCAGCACGTAGGAATCACCATCACGTTTTAAGGACATCTTGACAGAGTTCATTGTAAATTCAAAGTATTTCGCCAACACTTCAGTTAATTCAAACTGTAGCTTCTTCATGGAATCCTCGCTCACCTCAAACCGATCTTGTGTGAGAATGAGTTGTAAGCGTTGCGTAGCAATATTGCTCGATTTCGATTTACGAGTGAATAAACTTCTAAAATCCATAGTATCCTCTACTTATTTCTTGAAAACCAATTGAGAATATTAGAAAAAAAATTGTCATCTCGCATTTCAGGTATTGGGATGCGTTGTCCAGTCATTCGCCGCGCTATTCGTATATATGCTTCAGCGCCAGGAGACCCGTCGTTATGAACAAGGGGAACACCGCGATTTGTAGAGGCGATGACACCAGTATCTTCAGGGACAACACCGAGAAGATCGATGTTCAGAATGTCTAAAACGTCATTCTTACTAATCATATTTCCTTTCTTAACAAGTGTTGGCGATAATCTATTTATTATAAGGTTGATTGAATCAATCCCTTGGTGTTGCAAAAGTCCGATGATGCGGTCTGCATCTCGGATGGCTGATACGTCAGGGGTTGTGATAATGATAGCCTCATCTGCCCCAGCGGCAGCGTTGCGAAATCCTTGTTCTATCCCTGCGGGAGAATCAACAAGAACAAAGTCATATTCTTCTTTCAGTTTTTCACAAACTTCCTGCATCTGCTCAGGCTTAATATCATCTTTTCTGTTCCGTTGTGAAGCAGCAAGAAGCATCAAATCTTCGACACGTCGGTCTTTTACAAGGGCTTTATCAAGATCGCATCGCTTTTCAATGACATCCATAGAAGTATAAACGACTCTACTCTCTAAACCCATTACGACATCAAGGTTACGCAAACCAACGTCAGCATCTACCATGACCACCGTTTTACCGATCATTGCTAATGCGGTGCCAAGGTTTGCAGTTGACGTCGTTTTACCGACTCCCCCCTTTCCAGATGTAATCACGATAACCTTACCCATAGTCAACCTTCCTTCATTTAGAATTTAATAAATTCCTCCACGATGATAATATCTTCAGCACCGACCCGAGCAATTTCAGGATATCCTCTCGGCTTTTGACCAACTGGCGGACGATTTACATAGGTGCCAATTTGGAGTTGAAGTGGCACCAACTCCATAGCAATAATAACCGAGGTAAGTCTCCCGTGAGCCCCCGCATGGGCGTTGCCACGTAAGGTGCCGAGGACTATTATATCTCCGGCAGCGACAACTTCACCGCCCGGATTAACATCTCCATATATAATCATACTTCCAGCTAAACAAGATGTTGTCTGTCCAGACCGAATTGTTTGATGTACGATTTGAGCATGTTCAAAATCCGGATGGGTTTCGGCAGCCAAACCCTGTGAAATACTATGAGTAGCTGGGGCTGCCAAGATTGGGGATTCATTCTTTTCATCAAAAACATTAACACCACTGACAACAAGATTATATTTTTCTGTCAGGTGTGTTTCTAAATTATTCAGATCTTCGGATGTAAATATGGGCGGCCTCATATCAATATGGATAGAAGTCCCCGCTAACGGTTGATTCATTTCATCCAGCAACTCTTGAATCGCCGTTTCAATCTCAGGAAGCGAGACCTTCGGATTGATAATCAGATGCAAACCATCCTTATATCCTCTGAGTTTCACGATTGAATTTTCCATATTCACTACACACGAACTATCTTATTTTACGAGGCATCGCCTCATGGTGGAGTTAAAAAGTGCAAATTATGATAATGTATTATGAAACAGCACTCTCAACTTTTGCTAAGACGTACGGTCCTTCGGGAATCGCTGCTATCTGGACATCCTCTCCATAACGTATTAATAATTCTTCAATTCCTTCTTGCGGATTCTTTAACGGATGTACAAACAGTTTTGATCTTTGTTGATACGGGATACCGTCTGTATAAAAATAGATATCGGCTTTACGGGCAACTTTAGCTAATTCCTCCAATTGCCACTGATCAATAACAAAATTAGTCGGATTGTAAAGTCCCTGAACAAAGGCAGTCAAGTCATCAGTTTTGAAGAGTAGATCGGTGAAAGGTTTACTACCAATTCCCTCACTACACGCAGCTACAAGGAGAATACTACCGCCCTGTTTAACGATTTCAACCGCAGTAAGTAAACCCTTTATCGCTTGGTAAAATGTAGTGTCCAAAGGATACCCAGCACTGGAAACTACAACTGCATCAACAGGTTCTGATAGTGTAACCTTAGCGTTTTTCTCTACAAATTTTGCACCAGTGAGATGAGACTCAACAAGGTCTCCAGCAAAAACACCGGTAATCTGTCTCTGTTTGTCAATTGCAACATTAAGGCTAAAGTCAACACCGGCCATCAGCGCTATCTCAGTTGCTTCTATGTGAAACGGATTTCCATCCAAAATACCGACTGCAGATTTAGGGTGTTCCATTAGTTCAGGACCATGCATCACCTTCATCGTTTCAATAGATGCAAGCCCTGGGCAGATTGCTTTCCTACCACCAGAATATCCTGCCATCAAGTGAGGTTCAATCAACCCTGTTATAATCTTCAGATCTGCCGCGAGATACGTCTTATCAATGTAAACAGGTGTGCCTTTGCGCGTCTCACCTAAATGCGTGTGCATCTCCGGCTTTTGAGAAAAATGGTTGACGATACGGTACGAGTCCATAATCGAATGACCGACCATTTCCTCAAGTTCATTGCCTTCATTGGGACGGTGAATCCCTGTTGCGATGAGGATTGTAATCTCATCACGCGATATTCCTGCCTGTTCAAGCGTTTCAAGTATTGGAGGTAGAATCACTTGATTAGGCACAGGACGGGTTATATCGGAAATTACAATACACGCTGAGCCTCGCCCCTTAGCAACTTCTGCTAAGGGCGGTGAAGCAGTAGGCTGTGAAATCGCTTGCCAAACTGCTTTGTCAGCATCAGCTAATGGAACACTTGCTGCAGTTTCCAAAACTCCTGCCAAATTTTCGTCAGGAATCTCTACTGCGACTGTGCCATGTCCGTATCTCATCTGGACTCGCATGATTGAATTTTCCTAAAATTAGTGACTGGTTTAATTGAAATAAATATGATGCCGTGTTTAAATATGTCGTGAAACTGCAAAAATTGAATTGTGATTACAAATTTAGAGTGTAACACACCTGACATTAGATGTCAACTTTTTCCATTCAAACTTATTCAATACTGCTTGAATTTTTTCACACTGCATGTTAAAATTTAAATGTTTTCAACAGAATCTACTAACTTTTGAGAGATATCTAAACCTAAACGGAGAATCAAACGGACATGCAACGCATAGAAGTTACCACAAAACCTAACGGCGCAGGTCGCAATTGGCTTGAGGTCGGTTCTTTTGAAGTTGATGCGCTCGGTCGTAAACAGTGGGTCAAGAAAAACGTGCCATATCAAGAATCAAAACTCACTGTGGACAGACAGTATTCTGAACGTGGCGAAACGATTGATTGGATTGTACTTATCCCAGAAAACTACCCGCTTACGCTTATTAAAGTAACGTACGACCGTTTGAATCCAATGGACCTTGAAGTGCTTTGGGAACCAGGGACATCTAACCAACCAGAGGATTCCCGTGAAATTAAAAAGAAACGTGCTTTTGAACTTGCTGCTGGAAACGAAGAACTTCTATCTCTATTGAAGGAACTCCTTGCAGATTAACATTTGCGGACTTCAAAAGTGCAACAGAACTCTATTTCTCACCACCCATAACGGTCTGGTCCCCACGGCTTTGTTATCAATTCCTGTTTTGCCATCACCATCGTTTTGCTTGGGACATCCTCGTATAGAATCACGCCTGGACCTACGACGCTATAAGAACCTATTCGTCTGCCCGGCATTATTATCGCATTGACTCCTGTGCGGCAATAATCTCCCATGTAGGTGGCGTTTGCGCCGTAAGTTGGGACTTCGTAGCGTCCTTCTACTTGAATTGGTGTATCACGGTCATCAAACCGTAGTGTGCCACACACTGTGGCAGCTCCAATATCTGTCGCGCATCCAAATACACCGGACATTTCACAGTAGTGATACAGATAAACTTTGTCAAACATGACACCGGACATTTCTGCACCGTGTCCTACAATGCACCGATTTCCGATGGCACTGCTCTCAATATCGCAATAATCGCTAATACGACAATGATCTCCGATGTATAGGTTTCCATGTAAAATCGCGCCGTTTGTGATGTTATTATTTGCACCGGCTATAAGTGTCCCATTCACAACGACACGCGGACCAATAACTGTGTTTTCTCCTAATACGACGTGACCATTAATTTCCGCTGCATCGGAAATTTCAGCACCTGCTGCTATGTGGTTCTCATCAACCTGTTTCGTGAGGTAATCAACTAATCTGCGGTTTGCTTCTAAAACATGCCAAGGTTTATCAACGTCAACAAAAAAGTCTGTTGTTTCGACTGTTAACACCTCTATTCCGTCATCAATCATGATTTGGATAGATTGTGCAACTTCAGACTCAGGCGGTGGCATTCCGCCGACAGGGACTTGAGTGACGATTCCGGGATTCCTTAACAAATAAGGTTTTGCTGTTGCTTTAAAAGCATAGATTCCACATAGACGATGCGAACCCCCTCTCGGATGTCCATCAATACCTGATAAACACCCGTTGTAGGCTTTTGCACAGAGCCAGTTACTCGCGTCCTCATCGTTAAGTGGTTGAATTAACGCAGCTGCTTCCGCATTTTGACTTTCAAATTCTTTAATAAGGTTACGATAATTTTCAGAAGTGGTTACAGTATCTCCATAAATTATGAGAAAATTTTCATCATTTAACGTTTTTAACGCTGTTAAAACTGCATCTGCAGTGCCATTAAGAGGATGTTGGGTTAAAAATTTAACGTTTGGAATATCTGCAATTGCTCCACGAACCTGTTGTGCATAATGTCCGACCACAACAATAATTTGGTCTATTCCAATTTCAATGAGATTCTCTACTATTCGACGAATTATCGGTTTATTTGCGACAGGGATGGTGCATTTCTGACGAAATTCTCCATAAGGCCAAACTTTGCGTCCTAAACCTGCAGCTAAAACAATAGCGTTTTTCATAATTTATTTGTTAAGATACCTCTTTATGGCTACACCTAATTTGTCCAATTCAACATGCCGATTTATAAAATCTGCAAAAAACTTAACATCGGGTTTTGGTGTATCTACGTGTTTTTCATAAGGGACTACACCGATGACTGGTACTTGTGTTAACCGCTCAACTTCTGCAGGATTAGTCTGTTCGGCAAGACCCGCAGTTTCTGGTTGAAACTGATTTAGAACAATTCCTGCTATCTGAAGGTTAAACTGTCTGGCAAACGCAACTGTTAGCATCGTATGATTTATAGTGCCTAAACCTGCGTTAGCAACGATTAGTACCGGTAATTCCAATTCACTGATTAGATGTGCTACGAGAAAATCATCGTTAAGTGGCACCGCAATACCACCAACACCTTCTACTATCATAAAGTCGTATTTCTGTTTCAGTTTAGAAAATGCAGTTTTAATTATTGATAAGTCTACTTGTATACCTTCTAATCTCGCGGATAC
>JAPPMR010000655.1 GCA_028818995.1 Candidatus Poribacteria bacterium
CCAGCATTCACCGGCCTTGGCGCACCCTATTGGAATGCTGAAGTGAGGGGTGCTATGTTTGGATTAACGCGAGGCATAACTCGCGAACATATTGTTCGAGCCACATTGGAATCGATTGCCTATCAATCAGCAGATGTGGTCAGTGCGATGGTGGCGGATGCAGATACTCCGCTGCAACGGTTGCGCGTTGATGGTGGAGCAGTCGCTAATAATTTCTTGATGCAGTTTCAAGCAGATATTTTGGGTATAGATGTGGAACGTCCTGAACGGATTGAAACGACTGGACTCGGTGCTGCTTATCTCGCTGGGATTACGACAGGTGTTTGGCAGGATATTGATGAACTTGAGAACTACCGAAAAATAGACCGTATCTTTTTCCCTCGGATAGACGTTCAGCAACGAAATCAAAAACTTGCTGACTGGCGTGATGCAATTCAAAGGTTAAGTCGTGATGCAAATGAGGTGTAGCGATGCGTCTGCAGTGGAAGTATTCGTTAATCATAAATTTAACGGTTATTGCTGTGCTCGTCGCTTTCTATTTTTTGGACAGTGTTAGGATGCGTAGAGAGATGAGTGGGCTTCACGCCTTAGGTGCGGAACGGGGTGCTACAATAAAAAGGATCGTAGAGAACACTATCCTTAACGCTGTTGTTACAGAACTCACAACATCACAAGCATTTAATGCCGAAAAAATTGATCAGCTGCTTCTTAGACTTAAACAAACTCCTGATATGCAGGATGTTCTGAATGTCCAAGTTACTTTAGAGAATACGCGCGTGCGTTCGAGTTTACTTGCACAAGACGAGACAAGTGTTTTTTCCTTAGGGGAAGACGACATTCATCAGATTAAAACATACGGGGCAAAAATTGATACGATGGAGGGACAAGATGCGACAAGCGTCATTGTTAAGTATACAATTCCACCAAAGAAATTGGAATCTCAAACATCTTCAAACTTTGAACAAACTCCGCCTGAGGCACTTGAGGCATGGGAAAAACTTGTCCGCGAAAGAATTGGTTTGTCACCGGACACGCCAATTTTAATTGACGGAGTAGGACCTGAGCTTTTTTATCAAATAGCACTTCTTAACCACGGAAAATTTTATATTGATTTGTATCGGATGTTTATAGCGAATAATATCAATCTGTCTCCGGATGCGACAGTGACAGTAGATGAAGAAAACAACCGATGGCAAATCACAGATATAGAAACAGGGCACGTATATAATTTATGGTTGGAGGAAAATAATTTCTGGATTCACACGGCGCATGCTAACAGTGGTTATATCCGAGTGTTATTTGATGTGCCGTATATTGCGAAATCTATCCGTTCATCACTTTTAACGCATGCAATTTTTATCATCATCGTCGGTGTGTTCCTTGTTGTTCTTATAGACTTGATGACGAACCACTTAATTATAAAACCACTTGCGCGGATGACCGAAATTATTCAGAATGCTGAAACGGGTAACTTCTCATCCTACTTACATCGGACTTATGGCTCAGATGAAATCAGCAAAGCTACCCGTAATTTAGTTCGGATGTTTATTCAACTGAAAACATCACATTCAAGAAAGATAGCTGCTCTTGGGCAGTTTGCCGCTGGGGTGGCACACGAAATTCGTAATCCTTTGAATTCAATCGGTATGACAGCACAACATTTAAAATCGATCTTCTCTCAACCCAAAATCAGTCCTGAAGACATTGAAGAGGCTAAAGAATTTTTAGATATTGTAGACGAGAAAATTCAGGACTTAAAACAGACTTCAGAACAATTTCTAACACTCAACCGACCACAGAAGCTTAAGTTAACAACGGTAAATTTGAATGGTCTCTTGGATTCTGTTTTATCTGAATTTGTACTTGTTACAGAAGAAGCAGAAGTTCAAATCATTCGGGATTTTGATCCAGAACTTCCAGATATGCAATTAGATGAGATGCTAACGCGTCAAACAATTTTCAATTTTGTGCAAAATAGCATACAGGCAATGCCGAAAGGTGGAAGTATTTATCTGACGACAACCTTAGAAGAGATAGGCGGTGTTTTTTACGTTGTGCTTGAAATTCGAGATACAGGAATTGGCATTCCAGAGGAAAATCAGGAACGGATTTACGATGCCTATTTCACAACAAAAGAAGCGGATGGTGGTGCCGGTCTGGGGCTTGCGGTTTCACACCAAGTTATCACTGCACATCAAGGCAAGGTTGAAGTGAGAAGCAAAATTGGTATGGGAACGGCTTTTAAAATTACTTTTCCTGTTAAAAAGCCACAAGAGATTAGCAGTTTGAAGTTAGAAGAAAATGAGGACTTCCAGAAAGTGTAGTTTGCAAAGATTCCCTTTAATGGAGATATTAGAAATGCCATCAATTTTGATTGTAGACGACGACAAAGCACAACTTACTATTCTACAACGTATCTTGCAACGCGAAGGATACGATGTAGAAACGGTTGAAGATAGCAAATCAGCACTTGAAAAAATTAAAGAACAGATGTTTGACATCGTGATTAGCGATATGTGGATGTCTTCTCGGTTTGACGGGCGAGACCTACTCCGAGAGATAAAAAAGATTGATCCTGGCCTGCCAGTGTTGATTATAACTGCATTCGCTGAACTCAATGATGCCGTTAACCTTGTCGCGCATGAGGGAGCATTCTATTATCTTGAAAAGCCGATTCAGATTGATGTGCTTAAGCGAGAGGTCGGTAGGGCATTACAAACTCGCGGGGCTTTAACTGAAGGTGAACCTGATTCGGACGACACGTCTCCTGATATCAAAGTTGATTATATCGTGGGTGAAAGTGAAAAAATGCAACAACTTTTCAAAAACATGGCGAGAGTCATTCACCGAGGGGTTAAGCAGGTTCTCATCACAGGTGAAACGGGTAGTGGAAAAAGCCTTGTTGCGCGTGCGCTACACGAATATGGAAATCGCAAAGATAAACCTTTCGTCTCAATAAATTGTGGTGCCATCGCAGAAACCTTAATTGAAAGCGAACTGTTTGGACATGAAAGGGGGGCATTTACAGACGCGATCCAGCAGAAGAAAGGTATTTTTGAAGTTGCTGATACCGGCACCCTCTTTCTTGATGAAATTGGGGATATTTCTGTCCAGACGCAAAGCACACTTTTACATGTATTAGAAAAACATGAGATACGCAGAATTGGCGGTAGTGAGAATATAAAAGTTGATGTATGTGTCATTGCCGCAACGAATAAAAATCTGGTCGAGGCTGTGAAAGACGGCACTTTTCGTTCTGATCTCTACTTCCGCTTAAACGTCATTCCGCTCCATCTTCCACCGCTTCGTGAACGCGTTGAGGACATTCCAATACTTGTCAATTACTTAATTCAAAAGTTTAGCGATGAATACGTGGATGCAGAACCGAAACAGGTTACGCAGCGTGCCATGTCTGTGCTTTGCCGTTATGATTGGCCTGGGAACGTGCGCCAATTGGAAAATTATCTGCATCGTATCTATGTTTTATCTGAAAACGCTTCCATTGACTTAGACGAGTTACCGCCTGAAATTTTGGATACCTCACTACCATCTACAGATTTTGAGATTGACATCCCTGAGAGTGGTGTGGCATTGGACGAGATTATCAAGGAATATGTGTGTGCGGCTTTGGCTAAAACAAACGGCACACAAACGAAGGCGGCAGAATTGTTGGGCATCTCTCGCCGTCAACTTCAGCATCGTATGCAGAGTTATGGATTGCAAAGTCAAGATTTTAGAGAAGGTGAATAGTGGCGGTTTCAGGGCTTACGCGGACTCTGGGAAAAATTAGTAACGTTGAAGTTCATGGTCAACCTCCCTTGCCCACCTATCTATTCCGCCAGCAACGCTGAGTACCGATTTGAACCCAAGTTGTTGTAACAGATATGCGGCATCAAGACTCCGCATGCCATGATGACAGTAAACGACGATTTCATCTACGGGTGAAAGTTCACGAAACCGCCTCGGTAGTTCACCGAGGGGGATAGACACTGCCCCGTCTATATGAACAAGTTGGTATTCCCATGTTTCCCTTACATCAAGTAAGACAAAATCCCTACCAGCATCCAGCATCTGTTTAAGTTCATTTGGTAGGATAACGTAATCTTCGGGATCATAAGGTAAGATTGCCTCTTCTACACTTGGTGCTACCCGTGGTAGAAAGTTTTCTCGTGAGGTTCTGACGGAATCCCAGATTTTATATAACAATTCTCTAATACGCTTAAACATTTCTCGCTCTTTGTTCAAAAGTAAAATGTGCCGATTAAAATGTAATCGTCATGCCTAACGTAGGAATAATTGGAAGAAGGGGTTCTTCTTCAATCACACAGCCGGTAATAGTCCCTGTTTCTTCATCTCGGACTTCACTGAACGCATATTGGTCTACATTGGTATGATTATATAGGTTTAAAATCTGAAAATACCATGTGAGATTCCAACGCTTGTAAGGGTTTCGTTTTGTAATCCGAAAATCGAGACTATGGAATGCAGGCAATCGCTCCGAATGCGTTTCGCCAAACTGTCGGTTACAACCGATGTTTCCATCTGGTAATGCGACTTCTTCGTGAGTCAAAGGCGTTCTCGGATCACCAGTGTGAAAACGCCAACTGAGATAGAGGTGCCATGTTGACGAAATTTGATGGCTACTACTTAGAAAAAGTGAATGTCGTCTGTCATACTGCCGAAATATTGTTGTGTCTTCCGAAGTTTCTTTTGCAATGCCGTAAGCGTAACCGAGTCCCCAGGTCAAACGTGGTGAAACAGCCTGTGTCGCGAAAATGTCAAATCCTTTTGCGTCAGCGGATTCTGGGGCTGTGAAAATTTGCATTTGTCGTCCAAATTCTCTGAGCCTACCTACCAGATTGTCAAATTTCTTGTAATAACCCTCAAGGCGAACCAGGAAATTGTTGCCACGACTATATTCACATCCCAGAATGTAATGCATAGCCTGTTCGGCACGCCCGACGGTTTTTATATTATCTTCAACAGGCACTGACATCAAGTCAACAGGTTGATGATAGATACCCCATGCGCCTCGGAATACTAAGTTTTTCTTCGGACTCACCGCGATCGCCACACGGGGACCAATTTCATAGTTTTGAACATCTGCATTCCGATAGTTCTGCACAATATAACGACCACCTACATTAAGAGCAAGTTTCGGATGAATCTGCCACTCATCTTGCAGGAATAATTTGATGTCACTCCCGCTGTCGTCAATATTTGTGCGAATTGGTTTGTATCTGTTTATGCCTGCTTGCCGCTCTTGAACGTTGTAATCATATTGTGCAGTCAACCAACGCCACTCAACACCAGTACGAAACGTATGTTTTTCTAATGCGTTTACTGTGAGTTCTGCTTTTGTGCCAAAAAATCGGAAGTCGCGATTGTCAAAATCCACTTTTCGTGTTGTTCTGTCTTGGCTTGATGTGCCTCCAAAAACAAAGACATCTGTCCAATACGAAGTGCCAAACGCATGCCGCCATTTTAGCCAAGCAGTTGAATTGTCATATAAGGAATCTAAGTTGTTGTCTGTATCGTCTACACGTATCAGATTCTTATCCCAACCGTACAATCCGTTAAGGGAAAGTGTATCTGCCTCTGTTACCTGATATATCAGTTTTCCGTAGACATCAGCATATTGCGGTTTATATTCTTCATCAAGATCTATGAGTGCAAGGATTAGGTCAACGTACCCTCGGCGTGCTGACAGCATCCATCCACCTTTTTCAGTTAGAGGCCCTTCCACCATAGCAGTTGCGTTGATGAGGTCTATTCCAAAATTTGCTGAGACCTTTTCTGTATTCGGTGCCTTGGTTGTCATATCAAACACGCCTGACATCTTTTGACCATATTCTGCTGGAAATCCGCCCATCAACAGATCAGCACGTTGGATTAAACCGAGTCCAACTAACGAAACTGCACCACCGAAATCTTGTAAATGATATGGATCATAAAGTTCCATTCCATCTAATCTGACTGAAACACCATCCTTTTCTCCACCTCTTACACTGAAGCGAGCGCTATAATCACTTGCAATGACTCCCGGTAAAATATGCCCTGAACGCATGATGTCGTTGTCTATTAAAGGAAACCGTTCTATCTCCTCCTTTGAAAGTGAAAGTTGAGGGATCGTGCCATCATAAATCATAAAGCGGCCAGGTGTTACGACAATTTTATCAAGTTCTATCGGTTCTTGATTTTCTTGCGCATAAACCTTAAGAAAATGGGCGAAAGAAAAAAAGAGGATGTGGAGAAGGAGAAACCTAATGGCACACAATCTGATGTTGGACATCATGCAGCCTCACTGTTTGATTTGAAGGTTACGTGAAGTATAACATCTTTAGGAATAAAGTGTCAATAAATTTCTATAATAAACGATTCCTCAAGATTGACATTCGTCACGTTCCATGCTATACTCCCAAAAGGAGATATTAGCCATGGTTACGGAAAAAGACATTCAAGCGACTTGTGATGACATTGTTCGAGAATTTGCGCCTCTACAAGTTATTCTGTTTGGCTCCTATGCTTATGGTACCCCAACGGAAGACTCGGATGTTGATTTTTTGGTAGTGATGGACATTCCTGAATCGGAAACGCGTCGCCAAGCAGTGGAGATTCGGCAACGTATCCCACGGCGCTTCAGCATGGACCTTCTCGTTCGTTCACCGAAAGAAATCGCCTATCGTATTTCTCATAACGACTGGTTTCTGCGCGATATCACCGAGAAAGGTGAAATGCTTTATGGACATCTGAATTTTTTAGAAATGCCTCTGAAAATGGAAAAATGTGATATGAATCCTTTGACACTGGAATGGGTTGAAAAAGCGGAAGGTGATTATACTACGGTCCAGTTGCTTCAGCAGAGTCCGATCTCAAGCAAAGATGTCATCTGCTTCCACGCACAACAGTGTATAGAAAAATACTTAAAAGCATGGCTACAAGAGGCAAATACCCCCGTTCTAAGAACTCATAATTTAGAGGAATTGCTAAATTTAATTGTGCCAACTATCCCGGATTGGCGTTCTTGGCAGTCTGATTTTTCAGCACTTTCAGAACATGCAGTGGATTTTCGTTATCCAGGAAAATCTGCAACAGTTGAGAATGCAGAGCCTGCGGTGAAAACCTGCAATATAGTTCGTCAAGCGGTTCGGGAAGCTTTGAAATTGCCGTAAATTAATTAGAAAGGTAGGTTTAGCACATGAGTGCAGGAACGACAATTAACATCCCTAAATTGGAACTCTCGCCGCAGGAACGCGCTGAAAACAAACCGACACCAGAGAGCATTGATGCTGCGACGCGCCTCTTACGTGAGACAGGATTAGTTGTCATTGAGAGCGTTCTTCCACGCGATTGGATTGAAGAAGTTAACATTGCGATGCAAACAGTGCTTGATAGGGAAGAGGATGACCATAACGGCATAAACCCGATGTTGAAAATGCCGTTTATGGATCCACGTATCATTGACAATTCCTTTGCAATGCCGATAATGAAAGCTGCAATGGGAGAAAAGATTTTTGCATATTTGCCTTATGGATGCAATGCAACTACCCCTGGCAACGAGATACAATGGATTCATAGAGATTCAGGTCAACTCTTTCCCGAATTGCCGTTTGCATTGCCCGTTTCAACAATTGTTGTGAATATCCCACTCGTAGATTTTACGGTGGAAAATGGTGCAACAGAGGTTTGGCCTGGATCACATCTCATTATTGATGATGAGGCAGTACGCAATACGCCTTATAATGTTTGTGATGAGGATCGCGCTGCACAAATGCCTTCTTTCCAATTAGTAATGCCTGCGGGTTCTGTCGTGGTGCGTGATATGCGGTGTTGGCATCGTGCAATGCCGAACCGAACACAAATTCGCCGTCCCATGCTTGCACTCGTCTATTTCCGAAGGTTTCACCATGCCCCCGATGCACCGAATATATTCAACGCAAAGGTCCCAGAAGATATATGGACAAACATGTCTGAAGATGCTCAAGAGGTCTACCGTTTTCAAGCACACGATTAAGAATTCATTGTATTATAAAGAGGAATTTATGGAACGCACACTGCTTATTCATCCAGATATGCCCGATATTGATAGAGAACATGGATTCTCTAATATTAATGGTCCGTCACTTGTTCGCGTGCCAGAGTGGGTTGAGAACCCGTTGGGTAAATACTATCTCTATTTTGCACACCATCGCGGTGCCTATATCCGCTTAGCGTATGCTGATGAGATTGAGGGCCCTTATACTGTTTACCGTCATGGCACACTGCATCGTGATAACACAGTCTTTAAGGGGTGTGACCACATCGCTTCGCCAGATGTCCATATAGATGAAGATAACAAACGTTTCATTATGTATTTTCACGGTAATTATCGTGGTGGACAAGCAACTTGTTGGGCAACCTCCTCCGACGGCATCTATTATACAGCGTCCGAAACGTTAGAAAAACAGCAGGGACCCTATTTTCGTGTCTTTTGGTGGAAAGGTCTTCCTTATGCAACGAATCACAATATATTGAACCGTGGTAAAACTGCTGAATGGACAACTGTGTTTGAAAGGCGTGACGCTCCGCTCTTTCCAGGGGAACCGGGTAAAGGTAGAGATGGCACGCCGCGCCACACTGCGAACCACCTTGTGGGCGATACACTGACTGTTTATTATTCACTTTATGGTGGGACACCAGAACGGATTTTAAAAAGCACTGTGGAACTCACGGAAGACTGGAACGATTGGCAGGCATCGCCGCCGATAGAGGTTATTGCGCCAAAATACGATTTTGAGGGTGTGGATATACCGATTGTGCCTTCAACGAATGGACTTGATCGGGAACGGGTGCATCAACTCCGCGATCCAGAAATATTTTGTGAGGATGGAGAAACGTGGCTACTCTATTCTGTGGCGGGTGAACAGGGAATTGCGATTATGAAACTTCCCTCTGAATAGTTGTAGGGTAGGATGCTTTTTTATTGAGAGGTTTCAATTATATTTCAACAAATCTATAAATCTGCTGCAAAGAGAGTTCGGCTTCTACTGATATAAGCCCGAGTATATCCTCAAGTGAAGTGAATTCACTGGATACCCGATTTTTGTCCTGACGGTGATAGCGTTCAACCTGAACTTGATCTTGTGAAATAAGTATATATTCTTGCAATGACTCCAATTGCTGATAACGCCTGAATTTCTCACCTTTGTCATATACCTCGGTTGACTGGGAAAGCACCTCTATTACAACAATCGGATTGATAAGTGTGTCAAATTCATTATCTTCAAAGCGAGGTTTATCACAGACAACAGCAATATCTGGATAGAAGTAAGAGTCTCCCGCACTAATTCCGACACGCATAGCGCTGGCAAAAATTCTACATCCTTGATCAGCCAATTGGTTATATAGACCGTTTACAGTATTCATCGTGATAAGATTATGTTCATGACTTGCACCGGACATTGCGACAATCTCTCCGCTCAGATATTCGCTTTTGAGAGTTGCCTTTCGTTCGGCAGTAATGTACTCTTGGGGAGTTAAATAGGTTTGCGCTGCAACTGATGACATGCGTGTTTCCTATGTTCTATAGTAAATTATGTAAATAAGTTTACATATATTCTGTAGGAGCGATCTCCGAATCGCGACGAAACCACTAATAGTCGGGAATCGGAGTTCCCTCCTACAACTCATAAGTAAAGTTAATTGTAGAATCCACTATATATAGTCTTGACTTCTCGATATATAGTCTGTTAGTTCTGCTTGTAGTATCCGATCTGGTAATCTGTTGATTAAAAGAATAACACATTTTCAGAGGGATAGCAATATAGTATTACGTCTTGCTATTCGGGTGCTAAGGCACGTAGACGATTAACCGTTTTGATGACCTCCTCTGCTACCATGTCAACCTCTTCCGCTGTGTTATAACGCCCTAAACCGAAACGGACAGTAGTCAGTGCTAAATCATTTGGAATTCCCATTGCAACTAAAACATGCGATGGTGTAACAGATTCGGAATCACACGCTGAACCAGTTGATACAGCAACGCTCTTGAGTCCCATCAGGAGCGCATGACTTTGTGCACCCGCGAAACAGAGATTCAAGTTCCCCAGCAAACGTTTTTCCGGATGACCGTTGAGATGGATATCCGGTAATTGCGATGCTAATTTCTGGTGCAGTGCATCACGCAAAGGACCAACTACTTTTTCCTCCGTTTTCATTTCCATCGCATTCTGACACGCTTCACATGCTGCACCTAAACCGACAATGCCTGCGACATTCAGTGTCCCTGGTCGAATACCTGCCTCCTGACCGCCACCGTAAAAAAGAGATTTCAGTTGTTTTCCATTCCGAACATAAAGTGCTCCAACCCCTTTTGGACCATAAATCTTATGTGCAGTAATTGATGCCATATCAAGTCCTAAAACGTCCATGTTTGATTCAAGTTTGCCAATACCTTGCACCGCATCTGAATGAAACAGCACACCGTGCTTTGAAGCAATGTTAGCTATTTCACGAATCGGATTGATAGTGCCTACTTCATTATTGGCGTACATGAAACTCATAAGAATGGTTTTCGGTGTGATGGCAGCTTCTACGTCGTCAGGACTCACCATTCCATATTTGTCTACAGGCAGATATGTGGTTTCAAACCCCTCTGCGTCTAAAGCGTGACATGTATCAAGGACAGCGTGATGTTCGGCAGTGCTTGTGATGATGTGGTTTCCCTTATCTTTATAGGCATAGGCAGCACCTTTGATGGCGAGGTTGTCCGATTCTGTTGCCCCACTTGTGAAGATTATCTCTTCTGGTAGGCTACCGAGTAGATTTGCAACTTGATGTCGCGCTTTGTCCACTGCATCTTTGGCAGTGATGCCGAATGGATGTGTGCTGGCGGCATTGCCAAAATGTGTCGTTAGATACGGTAGCATCGCATCTAACACTTCAGAGGCAATCGGTGTTGTTGCATGGTTATCCATGTAGATGATGTTATTCATGGGATAGTCCTTCTTTCAAGAGTGCTTACAGAGCGCGCCTAAACGTGGTTGTCTACTCATTCTATACCTTGAGTAGCACCGCAGTGGAGTGTGCCTACTACTATTTAAGCTGTTCTCTGAACATATCCATTAACCCATCTGGTGGATCAAAAGGTAATTCAATAACGGTGTTAGTCAAACCACTGTAATAGATTCCGAGGAGTAGATTGAATTCTGCAAGGGATTGCGGTAGGTTTGTTGGGTGAACCTTGTTGTCATCGTCAAGCCATTCAAACATAGCCTCAGTCAAATTGGTTTGTGAAACTGCATTTTCGCCACCGTAACCGAGACTACCACCTTCATAACCACCTTCTGGCGTGTAACGTTCCCAACTACTGAAACGCCAGTGGACAAACCCTTTTTCACCAAAAACACAGACGCGTTTGTGTTGATTATTCCCGGTTCCTTCGCTCACACGTGGCGCCATCTCCGGTCCGAAGGCTACTGAAGTTTGCACACCGTTTTCGTAGGTAACTAACCCTGTAGCGTTCGCGGGTGAAGGTTGTGCTCCATCCAAATTACCAGCACCTGCGATCTGTCCCATTACTTTCACTGGTTGGGAGTTATCAATATAGGATGAGACTAACTGCAGTACGTGCGGTGCTTGGTCTACAGGCGGGTTACGCGCGCTTGCCTCAATAAATTTGATCGCACCTATTTTGCCTTCTGCGACATCCCGTTTCAGTTCAAGGTTTTTGGGATGAAAGTTAAGTTGTGTATTAATAGCAATCTTTGTTTTGGTGCGTTTGGAAAGTTCATAGATTTGCCGCCAGTCTTCGCTCTCAACAGCGATAGGTTTTTCAATAACCACTGCTGGCACACCATGCTCAGATGCCTGATTCAGCAGCGGGTACCGGATCCGTTCATTCGTGCCACGCATTACTGGGGCAGTCACGATATGTAACAGATCGGGTTTTTCCTTGGAGAGCATTTCATCAAGGTCGGTATAGCGGGCATCTATAGCAAATTCGTCACCGAATTCGTTCAGTAAGTCTTCCTTCATATCACAGATAGCGACGAGTTTACCACCTTTGACATCATCATAAGCGCGGGCATGGGCACGTGCGCGTCCTCGACACCCTAAAATTGCACATTTATACATCTTATTCTCCTTTAAGTATGATTCCAAACTCTGGTTGTAGGACAGAAGTTCCTTAACATTACTTGCTATTATATGCAGAATACACATTAAAAGCAAATTGACATCTGGATGTGTAAAGTTTTTGGCATGAATACTCTTTTTTTCTTGGAGTAAATCAACGTTATGAATGCGCTTGGCGGAATGCGCGTGGTAGAATGCGCCAAATCAACGGTATGAATCATGGCGAATGCCATACGCGCATTCGTCTTTAGGCATTCCCCG
>JAPPMR010000048.1 GCA_028818995.1 Candidatus Poribacteria bacterium
ACACAATTACCCTCAATCCGTGCATCTACGACATCGCCCTCCTTGAGTCCTAAACTATCTCGGATCTGTTAGGAATAGTTATCTGTCCACGTTCGCGAATCTTGGCAACTGCCATATTTTTCCTCCTTGTGTTAAGTAACCCTAACAAAACCCTATTGTCAATAGCACAAATTGTATCATGCTTGCGTGAAAATAGCAATCAAAACGTTTGACACAAAATATCAAACATGTTAAAATATAGTTCACAAATAATTGATAATTCTCCATCCGCAATAATTAAGCGCAAACATGATTTAAAGTTGATATACCGATAAGAATGTGTTATAATTATGTCACTTGAAATAATTTAGCAAAATTCTATCCGACAGATAGAATAACATACTTAATCTCTGCTCCCTGATTTACGCAGTGGAGCCGTGAGTCCAAAGAGAGGATATACATTGAAAGCGTACGAACTTATGCTTATCATTACCCCTGACCACGAGGAGAATGAAGCGGAAGCACTCACCGAAAACGTCAAGGGTATTATTGAAAATGGTGGAAATATCATCCACACAGATGTTTGGGGAAAAAGACGACTCGCCTATCCTATACGGAAGCGCAGCGAAGGTTATTATGTAGTTTATGTTTTTGAAAGCGAACCCAGTTTTGTTGCGCAGTTGAACCAATCACTCCGTGTTATTGAAGCAATTTTACGACACATGATTGTGCTCTATGAAGACGATGTCGAAAAACTGAAATTAGCACAAACAGAGGCGGTAGCACCCGAAACATCGGATGCTGACACTGCCGAAGATACAACTGAATCTGTGGAAGATTCAGCAGAATCACATGCAGAAACTGAAGAAACAGCAGAAGATGCTGAAGAATCTGTTTAAATAACATCCCAAATTGCGTACAAGATATTCTATCTTGGAACACGCACTGAAAAGAAAGGAGCATAGTCATGGCAAGTTATAATAAGGTTATTCTGATGGGAAATCTCACTCGTGATCCTGAAGTGAAGTACCTGCCAAGTGGAACTGCCGTTGCGAATTTTGGAATCGCTGTGAGTGAACGCTACACTGATCGACAAACAGGCGAACAAAAAGAAAATGTGTGTTTTGTTGATATAGAGGCATGGGATAGACAAGCCGAACTTGTAAACGAGTATATGAGTAAAGGTAGTCCTATTTTCATTGAAGGATCCCTCAAATTTGAATCTTGGGAAACCGAAGATGGAACAAAGCGTAACAAACTAAAAGTCCGACTTTTCAGGTTCCAATTTATCGGTGGTAGACGGGATGAAGATGGCGAAGGTGGCGGCTATGCGGATGCTACACCACCAACCCCGTCAACGCAAGGACAACCTGATCAGATGCCCGCACCATCAGCAGGTGAAAGTGACACATCATCTACTGAGGATGACATCCCGTTCTAAAGTTCGTTAACAGTCCAAATTTAGACTATACACAGCTAAATTTTACATTTATACCACACGACAAAATTTCATTATAGATTATGGCGTGATACGGTATCATTGCCTTTTTGCATCTGTCAGTACCAGTAATATATGGTGAATCATAAAAAATTAGACACTTCATCCCGCTGTAGGCGAGGTTTCCTAACCTCGCTGGTGCAGAAGTGTCCAATTAATTCAAAATCTACTATAAGATCAAGTGCTGGCACAACAATGTTCAGGTTAAGAGGAGTAAATTAATATGGCATATCGTCGAAGATCCCGTTTTAGTAAACTGGAAACTGTAGACTATAAAGATGTAGATACGTTAAGAAAGTTTATAAACGAGCGGGGAAAGATTGTGAGCCGCCGAGTCTCTGGACTTTCGGCAAAACAGCAGCGTATGGTAACCCGTGCGGTTAAACGGGCGCGCAATATGGCTTTATTGCCTTTTACGCGGTAAACATGGAGATATAATTAAACTGTAGCATGGAATCTGATGTAGAATGCGCGCATGGCATTCCCGGTTTCTGTACTGGGAAGACTCATGAATTATCTCACTGATTTCAGGCTGCAAGGATGAAAGATATGGAAGTCATACTTAAAAGAAGGATTGATGGACTCGGCGCACCGGGAGATGTTCTGAAAGTCGCAGACGGTTATGCTCGAAACTATCTGTTTCCGAAGCAGTTAGCAGTGCACGCAACGGAGCGAAATCGGCGACATCTTGAACATCAGATACGTGTAATTGAACAGCAAGAATCGAAAGATAAAGAATACGCGCAGCAAATTGCGGCGCAAATTGCGGACGTCACATGTCATCTTACCAGACGGGCAGGCGAAAACGACCGTCTATTCGGTTCTGTAACCACCGCAGATATTGTAGAATCATTGCGAGCATCAGCAAACGTTGAATTAGACCGGCGCGTCATAGAACTCGCTGAACCGATACGCGAACTCGGGGCATTTACTGTCTCTGTAAAACTGCACGCAGATGTAACAGCAGAAATACGTGTGGTTGTTGAAAGAGACGAATAGGAATACTTTCCAATAAAGGATAGAGGCAATATACGATTGTCTCTACATGGGAGGAATACCGATGCAAACAGTTGACTCCCTCATGGATAAAGAGGCAGAACGCGCGGTACTCGGTGCTATGATGACCGAAAAGTCCGTTATTCCACGGGTAGAGACGTTACTCGGGCCTACCTCAGATGCGTTCTTTACGACTGACCATCAACTTATTTATATAGCGATTCTTTCTGTTTACAATCGTGATAACAACGTGGACCCGATTCTTGTTGCGAATGAGTTGAATCGGACAGAGCAGTTGAACCGCGTTGGTGGATCAGACTATCTTTATGAACTGCAAGCCCCAATTGTTGAAACTGAAAGCACGGAGTTCTATGCCGAAATCCTATTGGAGAAGGCAACACGCCGCCGTTTAATTCAAACAGCCACTCAAATTCGTGAACTGGCACAAGATGAAAGCATAGAAATAGCTGAAGTCCTTGATCAATCGCAGGAGTCTGTTTTTGAAATCGGGCAAACCGGTAGCAAACGCGGGTTTGAACATATTCGCTCATTGCTCAAACAGGGCATTGAGATAATTGAAAAACTCTATCACAAGAAAGATCGATTTTTAGGTATTCCTACAGGATTCATAGATTTTGACAACCTGACCTCCGGTTTGCAACCTGGAAATTTCCTTATCATTGCAGCACGACCAGGGATGGGAAAAACTACCCTGGTACCGAATATGGCACAAAACATTGCGATTGAGCAGAAACGTCCTGTTGCAATCTTTAATTTTGAGCAGCCTGCACAAGATATCGCCCTGCGTATGCTCTCTGCTGAGGCGAAAATTGACTATCAACATTTACGCTTAGGCAAATTCAGTGAAGAATACTGGGCACCTTTGGGACAAAGCATCGGCCGTCTCAGCGAAGCACCTATGCTGATCAATGATAACCGAGGCATGACTGTGCAAGGACTTCGTGCAGAAGCGAGACGTTTGAAAGGTGAACACGAAGACCTCGCTTTAATTATCGTTGATTATCTGCAGCTACTGCGAGGTACAGGACGCTACCATGCACGTGAGCAAGAAATCTCTGATATATCACGGGCTTTAAAAATTCTTGCATGGGAATTGAACATTCCCGTCCTCGCTTGCGCGCAGCTGAGTAGAGAAGTTGAACGCCGTCCCGGCAAACTGCCACAACTTTCTGATTTGCGGGAATCCGGTGCTATAGAGCAAGATGCTGATTTAGTCGCTTTTATACACCGAGATGATTACTATGACGATCAAGATGATTATACGGACGATAGGGTTGAGGCGACTTTGTTAATTAAAAAGCAGCGCAACGGACCGACTGGAAATATCGTTCTGCATTATTGCAAGACGCAGATGCGTTTCGAAAATCCGAGTTGACAAGAGAACTCTGTATCTGGAATATTTCTATGCGCAATCCTCCTTCTGAGTCAGCATCTTCGAATGGGTTGGCGTTCTTAATAAAAAATCGGCTACACAGCACCCTTTCAGAAATAGGAGAGGCATGTCGTCTACTCGCCGAAACCATTTTCCAAATTTTCAGACCGCCGTGGCAATTTGACCTATTAATGAAGCAACTGCTATTTATTGGCTTCAACTCGTTATCAGTTGTTTTAGTCTCTGGGTTTTTCACTGGAATGGTATTGGGTGTTCAAGGCTACGTGCAATTGAAGCCGTACGCGGTTGAAGGTTCGGTTGCTCAATTCGTCAGTGTTTCTGTCGTCAAAGAACTGGGTCCCATGATTACAGCCTTTGTGCTTTCCGGACGCATAGGTGCGTCTATTACAGCCGAGCTTTCAACAATGAAGGTTACCGAGCAAATTGACGCGCTGGAGGTGATGGGAACAAACCCGGTTAAATATTTGGTTGTTCCCCGTTTTCTCGCCTGTTCAATTATGCTCCCCACCCTCACAATTTTTTCTACGTTTGCTGGTATCTTCGGCGGCTATGTTGCGGTAGTCTCTTTGTTTGGTTTCAACGGATATTTCTATGTGTTAGAAGTTCAAAAGAATCTGTATGTTGGAAGTGTACTAATTAGTTTAATCAAAGCAACTTCTTTTGGAATGGCTATAGCTGCAGTCGGATGCTATAAGGGGTTTAGCATTTCTACAGCAGGTGGTGCAGAAGGTGTTGGAACTGCAACAACTGGTTCAGCCGTTATCTCTTTGATAACTATCCTTGTATTAGACTTTGTTCTAAACCATATCCTGTTTAATATCTTGGGATTGATTTAACGACAAATACTGATCTCCGAATCGCGGCCTTGTAAACTACAAATTACGATAAACACTTTACCATTCTTATGATTTCAATCAAAAACGTCAGAAAAGCGTTCGATACGAAAAAAGTAATAAACGGATTAGACCTTGAAATTCCACGCGGGGAAACCCTTGTAATTATGGGACGAAGCGGTTGCGGGAAAAGCGTTCTACTCAAAATTATTGCTGGACTTCTCTCCGTAGATACAGGTGAGGTTTGGATTAACGGGACAGAAATCACCAAACTCAAAAAGAAACCACTGAACCAGATTCGCCGAAAAATCGGGATGCTTTTTCAGTCTGCAGCGTTATTTGATTCAATGACCGTAGCAGAGAATATCGCTTTTATGCTTGACCAACATACAGATTTAAGCCAGCAAGAGATGCGTAAGATTGTAGATGAGAAACTTAAATTAGTCGATTTACACGGTGTTCAGGAGTTAAGACCAGCACAACTGAGCGGCGGCATGCGAAAACGGGTAGGACTCGCACGGGCGCTTGCTTTCAACCCAGAAATCATCTTATACGATGAACCCACAACTGGGCTTGACCCAGTTACCTGCACCGAAATTAATGAACTGATTCGCGACCTAAATCAGCAATTGGAAGTCACTTCTGTCGTCGTTACACATGATATGCACAGTGCATTCAGTGTCGGAACACTTATGGTAATGCTCCACGAAGGAAAACAACTCGCTTATGGAACACCAGAAGCTATGATTAACGAAGATAACCCGGTTTTACAGCAGTTTATCCTTTTTGGTGCACCAGACCAGATTCTTAACATTGACAACCCAACTTTGAAGAAGTTTACAGGAAGGAAACCTCAATGAAGTTTTGGACCCCATCTGTGAAAGTGGGACTGATGGTTGTTGTCGCCATTGTTCTCCTTGCAATCCTCCTTACCAATGCGGGAAACTGGCCCTGGGCAACACGCGGAGATGATATATATTTTGAATTCCGGGCTGTCAATGGACTTTATGTCGGTTCCGGTGTCCTTCTATCCGGTGTTTCTATTGGTAAAGTAACAAGCATTGAACTCAAACCGGAGACGAATACTGTTGAAATCCGAGCCCGTGTCAAAAACGCATTTCAGTGGCTAAGGAAAGGTTGTGATGCAGGTATTTCAATGAGCGGTTTTGTCGGTGAAACATACATCACACTCAATAATGGAGAGGTTGGAAATCCACTCCTTCAACCATCCGATCTCCCAATTATCGGAATTGACCCTGTAAATCCGTTGGAATTACTTGAACAAACCAGTTCAGGATTGAGTAAAGCCATTGAGTTGACGACTGCAGCAAACGAGGTATTACAAGCAAGTCAGGAAGAAATTCAAGAAGGTATTAAAGAAACACGGAAATTAGTCGAATTAACAAGTAAGACCCTTACAAAATTCAGTGAACATATAGATACAACAGTTGAGACTTTGCAGAACCTGACTTCAAAATACGACGTGCGCTTCGAATCAACGCTTTCGCAAGTGGACAAGTTGTTAAACCAACTGGGTAATGATTCTTTAATACTCAGCAGTCAAATTAGCGATGTCAGTCGTTCCGTATTGAGAATGATTGATCAAAACTCGCCAAAAGTAAATTCTATGATAACGGATTTGCAGCGAAGCACATCTGATTTCCGACGGTTAGCAACACAATTCCGTCAAGATTCAAGTTCTTTGAAAACCGAAATATCTGACCTCATTGCACAAGGAAGCACGTTCATTGAAAAGGGAAGCACAGATGTTGCACCAATTATTGAGAACCTTCAGAACGTAACAGCCGCATTCACCACATTGGAAAAAAATATCAGTGAACTGTTAAATACTATTCAACATGGAGATGGCACTGTCGCACAACTCCTGAACAACCCAGAACCTATTAAAGGTGCACAAGAATCTTTCAATAATCTGAATGAAGTGCTAACAGGATTGAAGGGTCTTTATCAGCAGACCGACAAACAATTAAAAGGTTTTAAACTTCCTAAATATTCATGGGATACTGAATTCCAATATCTAAGCCGTGAGGAAAATCTACATACCGAATTTGGTTTTTCACTTATACCGTCACCACCCTCAAAAAATCTGTACCATTTTGGACTCAGCATTCGGGAGGAGAAAATTGGCGTTGATTTTCAATACGCCTATAATTTTTCAGACTACCTCCGAGGTAAATTCGGTTTTGTGCGTTCCAATCTTGGTGCTGGGGTTGACCTACGGCTGTTATCACGCCGGTTAGGCATCGGTCTGGAAGGCATTAGGATAACAAGTGACAAACCCGAACTGAACGCTGAAATGAGTTTCCGCTTCTTTCGTGGTGGGCATATTCTCTTCGGTGTCGAAAATTGGTGGAGGGACGAAAGGCGTTGGACAACGGGGCTTAAGTGGATCACAAGCGACTGGTAAATTAGTTTTTGGCAGTCAGTTATCGGTTTTCGGCATAAGAGGTTTAGAAGCAAACGGGTCTTTGTAGGGAATAAGTTGTAGGAGGGAATTCCGATTCCCGACTATCAGTGAGGTTCGTCGCGATTCGGAGATCAAAATCAACGGTATGAACGCCATTTAGGCATTCACCGCCTACAGAAAATGTGCCTCTTTAATTTCAAAGTTCACCATAGTTATCAGAAAGCGAGCGGGTTGTTATGGCACGAACAAAACACAAATTTGTCTGCCAAGAATGCGGATATACAACACCGAGGGCACTTGGGAAATGTCCCGGATGTGAAGCGTGGGATAGTTTTGCTGAAGAGACAGAACTTGTGACCACATCCCCGCTACATCGAAGTATAAACCAGCGCACGAGCCAACCAGAGTTAATTTCTGACGTTACGGTGGAGGATGCAGAACGGCAACTCACAGGAATGCCCGAATTTGATGGCGTGCTTGGCGGTGGAATTGTTCCGGGTTCCGTTATTTTAATCGGGGGAGACCCAGGAATAGGTAAATCCACACTTCTGTTACAAGCAAGCGATGCATTAAGCCGCAAATATGGCAGTGTACTCTATGTCACTGGTGAAGAATCGGTGAGTCAAACAAAAATTCGTTCAACCCGACTCGGCCTGAATTCCGATACTCTTTATGTATTGTGCGAAAATAACTTAGGAGAGATTCAAAGACATATTGAAAAACTGCAACCGCAAGCGGTTGTAATTGACTCTATTCAAGCTGTCTATCTATCTGATTTTCAATCGGCTCCGGGCAGTATTACACAGATTCGTGAATGCGCTGCAAATCTTTTAATTTGTGCCAAGAATCAGAATATACCGATGTTTCTCATCGGACATGTAACAAAGGAAGGCACATTAGCAGGACCCCGAGTTTTAGAGCATATAGTAGACACAGTGCTCTATTTTGAAGGAGAACGGCATCACATATATCGCGTCCTACGTGCAGTTAAGAATAGGTTTGGGTCAACAAACGAACTTGGTATCTTTGAAATGCAGAACAAGGGACTTGTTGATGTCAAAAATCCGTCCCAACTCTTTTTGAGCGACAGAAAGGAGGAAATTTCTGGTTCCGTTATTGTGTCAAGTATGGAAGGCACACGGCCGTTGTTATTGGAGGTGCAAGCACTCGTCGTTTCGACTCACTACGGAACACCACGCAACACCGCAACAGGAATTGACCGAAACCGTGTCGCGCTACTCACTGCTGTTTTGAATAAACGTATCGGGATGGATATAGGGGACTCAGACATTTTTGTAAACATTACGGGCGGGTTACGGGTTGATGAACCAGGGATTGATCTTGGCGTGTTAATGGCGATAATTTCTAACCATCGGAATATCTCAATTGACCCGCGAACGGTTGTAATTGGTGAAGTCGGATTGGGAGGCGAAATTCGACCAGTACCTCATGTTGAAAGGCGAATCCGAGAAGCCGCAAAACTCGGATTCAAGCGAGCAATTTTTCCTGCTTACCATCAGAAAGGTTTAGAAATCAATGAAACAATAGAACTTATCGGTGTAAAAAATATCTTTGACAGTCTAAGTGCACTACTGTAATTGGAACACGAGTTCAACATACGGATTTCAGTGCATCCATAGTTGAGTTAATGGTAAAATCAATTCTATCATGTTTTACGAAAACAACGTATTCCAATGCAATAGATATAGCGAAACCCAAACTACTAAAAAACAGAATAAAGTTCCTGTCAATTAACAAACATATAATCAGTAGATATTGTCTTCGTAAGACAATGTTGAATGGCTTTTGATCTATAACATGGTTCAAACTATCAATCAAACATATTTCATTGTTTACACTTGGCGCGGAGAAAGAACTATGCAAATTTGGGGTATTCGTGTTTTTTTTATATTCGCAAGTGCTATCGCCTTCTATTTTCCAAATACTAATCTTACTGACGCATTTATTGGGTTTGCCATTGCATGTATCCTCGTTGCAGGTGAAATATCCCTTCATGTGCCTAACATACGCAGATTTGTTTCAAGTGGTATTGGACTTGCGTTCGGTTTGTTGATTTCTCAAGGGTTACTCCAACTCCTCAATCAATCCGACTCAATCGTTCAAAACTCCACTCTAAAAATTGCTGTTACCCTCGGATTCGGTTATGTTGGCATGGTGTGTGGTTACCACATATCCGAAAGCTTGCCTGTCGTGAGATTACTGAATTCGCATCGCTATATCCAAACGGGAACACCATTTACAACAAACGATTCTAACGGATTTAAAATTTTAGATACAAGTGTTATTATTGATGGACGTATCCTTGAAATCTGCGAGACACAATTTATTGATGGAACGTTGTTAATTCCCCGGTTCGTTTTAAATGAGCTACAAAATATCGCGGATTCAACCGAATTGCTCCGTAGAAATAAAGGACGGCGCGGTTTTGATATTTTACGTTCACTCCAAAATAGTCCTTCTATCGCTGTTGAAATTATAGAAGAAGATGTAACGCATCTGACTGAGGTAGATGCCAAACTGGTCCATCTCGCTCGAAAATATTTTGCGAAAATAATTACCAACGATTTAAACCTTAATAAAGTCGCGGAATTGCAGGGTGTCACAGTACTAAATATCAACGAATTAGCAAATGCTATCCGTCCGATCGTAGTCGCTGGAGAAATTATTCAGGTTCATCTGCAGAAAGTTGGCAAAGAACCCAATCAAGGCGTAGGTTATCTTGATGACGGAACGATGGTTATCGTTGAAGATGGCAAATCCTACATCGGACAAACGCTTGATGTTGTCGTTACACAGATGTTGCGAACCAGCACCGGACAGATGATTTTCGCACGGAATGCGGATGAATCTCCATCAGAAAAAGGATTCCGATGAGATGGTCACAGATGAACAGCAAAATATCTGTTCTTATCCCTGCTGCTGGGCAAGGCAAACGGATGGAATCGTCGGTTAAAAAGCCGTATTTGATGTTAGATGAAAAACCAATTTTATCGCATACCATAGACCGCTTTGAACAGAACAGTGTTATTGACGAGATATTTGTGATTGTAGACCAATCTGATTTTACGGTGTGCCGCGAAAAAGCACTCGCACCTTTTCGCTATCGGAAGGTTCGTGAATTGGTCGCTGGTGGTGAAACTCGGCAGGCTTCCGTGTTCAACGGACTCCGCGCGCTTTCAGATGATGTTGATTTTGTCGTTGTTCATGATGGTGTGCGTCCGTTTATAGACGATAAAATTATTTTCGAATGTCTTGAAGCAGCAGCGGAATGCGGTGCTGCTGTCTCCGCTGTGCCAGTGAAGGAAACTATTAAAGTCGCAAACGAAGAACTATTTGTTGATCATACGCCTCAACGGGAGCAATTATGGCAAGTGCAGACACCACAAGTCTTTCGGAAATCACTAATAGTAGAGGCACACAAAAAAGCAATTCACGACAGAATTGATGCCCCGGATGATGCTGCATTGGTTGAAAATCTGGGATCCCCTATCAAATTGGTCATGGGTAGTTACAAAAATGTGAAGTTAACAACCCCAGAGGATTTACGAATCGCTGAGACTTTACTAAATGATGGGATATAATGTATAATATCTAATAAAGTTGCCTGAAAGAACCTAACAAAATGAGAGTAGGGATCGGTTACGACGTTCATAGGCTTATTGAAAATAGAAAATTGATTTTGGGCGGCGTAGAAATCCCTTATCATTTAGGATTGTTGGGACATTCAGATGCAGACGTGTTGACACATGCCATTTGTGATGCGATTTTAGGCGCAGCAGCATTGGATGATATCGGAACACACTTTCCAGATACTGATCCAAGTTACGCTGGAATGAACAGCCAAGTTTTCCTACGTACTATTGTAGAAATGGTTAGGGAGCAAGATTACATAATTGAAAATGTTGACAGTACAGTGGTAGCACAACAACCGAAATTAGCACCCTATATTGGACAAATGCGCAGCGTACTCGCAAAAACATTGGACATCTCAGAAACACAGGTTAGTGTCAAAGCCACAACCGCAGAAGGTTTAGGTATTATTGGGAAAGAAAAGGCAATTGTTGCTCAAGCAATTGCCTGTCTCATTAAGGCCTAATTCCGTAGTGTTATAAGCATAAACAAAAACGAAGGGATAGCGAATGGGATTAAAGATATATAATTCCCTTAGCCGACAACTTGAGGAGTTTTCACCTTTGACAGAAGGGCACGTCTCAATGTATAGTTGTGGCCCTACCGTCTATGACTATATCCATATCGGTAATGCCCGCACAGCACTCGTCACCGATATTATACGTCGGTATCTCACATATAAAGGGTATACTGTCAAGTTAGTTCAAAATTTGACAGATATTGATGACAAAATCATCGCTCGTGCGCAAACACTTGGAACCAGCTCAAGCCAACTTGCACATACAAACGGTGAGGCATACTTTGAGGATACACAACGTCTCGGCATCCAACTTGCGGATGTGCATCCCAAAGCAACAGAACACATCCCTGAAATGATTGACCTGATTCAAACACTCATTGACAAAGGTGCTGCTTATGTCGTTGATGGAAGTGTCTATTATCGCGTTAATTCCTTTAACGAATACGGCAAATTGTCACGCCGAAAACCTGAAGATTTGCTGGCAGGCGCACGCGTTGAAGTCGATGAACGCAAAGAAGACCCACGCGATTTTGACATGTGGAAGGCAGCAAAACCCGGTGAACCTTATTGGGATAGCCCTTGGGGACCAGGAAGACCTGGCTGGCACATTGAATGTTCATCTATGGCGATGAAACATCTTGGCGAAACTATTGATATTCATGCTGGTGGTGAAGATCTACTGTTTCCACATCACGAAAACGAAATCGCGCAAAGTGAATTGGCAACAGGTAAACCTTTCGCCCGTTACTGGGTTCATGTCGCTTTTCTAAAAATAAATGGCACGAGAATGGGTAAATCTGAGCAAAACTTCATCTTTTTGAGGGACGCATTAGACAAATACCCCGCCGAGGTAATCCGCCATTTCCTCATTTCTGCCCATTACCGACATCCACTTGATTACAGTTTAGAAAGTTTACAAAAATCCGAATCTGCGCTCAGACGTTTAAAAAACTGTTTAGAAACGTTGAAAAAATATGAAGAAAAAACACCAGAAGTTACTGACGGAAATAGTTCCACAC
>JAPPMR010000918.1 GCA_028818995.1 Candidatus Poribacteria bacterium
CTGATAAAGAGGGCAGAAAAAATCAGGATTACAAATGCATAAGGTGCCGCTTGTGCGAACATCGCTTCTCCTGTGTAATCCCATACATTGACGGCTAAAGTCTCATATTCGGGGGGACGGAGTAAGAAGGTCAGCGGCAATTCTTTCATCGTGGCGAGGAAAACGAGGGCGGTGGCTGTCAACATGCCGCGCGTGAGGAGTGGAAATAAGGTCCTGAAAAATGCTTGAATAGGTGAACATCCGAGTGATCGTGCTGCTTCTTCCAAGTGAGGTGAGGCTTGATAGAGCGAACTACGTACAGGCCCTGTCGCTTCTGCAAGGAAGTGAAGAATACACGCGAAGATTAGCACAATTATAGTTTCACGACTTCCAAGAAAAAAGATAATTGATAGTGCAAATGCCAGTGGCGGAATCGCGTAAATGATATAAGGGATACGCGCTAATGTGTTTGAGAAACGTGAAGAATAACGCACTCCAATATACGCAAACGGTACAGCTAAAACTGCACAGCCTACAGCGGATGGTACTGCAACCCCTACAGAACCGACTAACGCTTCCAACACCCCATTTAATGCCGATACCTCAAAGCCTCTGAACACCCACAAAAACACTGTCCCCGCAGGTATTCCCACAGTTGCAATGAACAGTAAACTTAAATAAAGGTATCCTGCACGTTTCCATTTGTGTAGTGGGGTTAAGGTCCGGTGCCGAGAAGTGCCATGTCCTGCACGATGCAGCACCGTCTTACTTAGCAAACGCGTTTCAAGGTAGAGCAAGCAACCGGTAAAGGCAAGAAGTATTAACGCAAGCCACGCAGCATAGTTCTGTGCAGACGGCGTGTAAATTCTATATTCAATGTAGAGCGCATAACTAAATGTCTCGTAACGCATCAACGAGACAACGCCAAAATCACCAAGCACATGTAGGCAGATAAGCAATCCGGCTGCATAGAATGCGGGACGAAGTTGTGGAAGGATAACACGTATGAAAACGCCCCACTGTCGGCAGCCCAGGCTTCGTGCTGACTCTTCAAGACTTGGGTCAAGTCCTAAGAGTGCTGAGCGTAAATTTAGAAAAAGATAAGGACTCGTGTAAAAAGAAAGCGCGATTAAAGCCCCCCAGTATCCGCTAAGACGTGGGAGGCTTTTACCAAAAAGTGCCGCAAATATACCGTTATTGCCACCGATTGCCAAGAGCGCGTAAGCTATCACATAGCCAGGGATCGCTAACGGCAACGCACATAGAACACTAAAAACCCGTTTGCCTCGGAGGTCCGAGTGGGTGGTCAACCATGCCGCAGGGGTTGCCAAAAGGATATCAACGATCAGAACACCAACCGTCAGCAAAAGCGTATTAAGGAAAAGTCTCGCGTTTCGCCAGCGAAACAGATTTTCCACCAGCGCAGTGCCTTCTATATCAAACGCTTTGGCAATCAGATATCCTAATGGAATCAAGCCACTGATAGTGACAACAATTGCGGGAATGAAGAAGTACCATCTCTGTCTAACTTGGATTATTAAGGTGCGTGGCGTATTGATGATTCACCTCAATATCTCAGCAATCAATTTCCATCCTTGCCTACATAATGCCAGCACGCCGAAGGAGTTTGATGGTCCCTTCAAGATCGTCCATCTCATTTAAGTCGAATTTCGGCACTATTTTTAGCAATTCTTCTAAAGGCAACAAATTGGTGTTTGGAATCACACCTTCAGTCACAGGGTATTCAAAAACCTCACTCACAAAGTACTGTTGTGCCTTAGCGGAGAGGAGAAATTCGATGAACTTAAGAGCAGTTTTTTTATTATCGCTATTCTTTAATAATCCAATTCCGGCAACATTGACAAGATTTCCTGCATCCTTTGCTTTAAAGAAGGTCTGTTCCACTGGCAATTTTGGATTTCCCTTTTTTAAACGGAAGAGATAGTAATGGTTTGGTAAACCCAGGTCAATTTCTCCAGCGGCAAGTGCTTCTATAATCGGTGTATTTTTAGGATAGGCTTTTGTACCGTTGTCTTTCATTTCGCTTAGCCATTTTTCGGTGCGTTTTTCACCGACTTGTTCACGCATCGCTGTTACAAATGCTTGGAATGAGGCATTGAGTGGTGCCCAACCGACTTTGTCACGCCACTTCGATTGTGTTAAATCAAAAACACTTTCAGGAAGATCTTCCGCTTTAACGCGTTCAGGTGAATAGGCGAGAACGCGTGCTCTACCACTTGTTGCAATCCAGTACCCATCATCGTGACGGAAAGTTTTAGGAACTTTATTGAGAATAGATTTCGGTAATTTTTCAAACAACTTCTCTTTGCTAACAGCACCGAGTGCGCCAGCGTCTTGTGCCCAAAATAGTGCGGCAGGACTTTTTTTGCCTTCAGTCAAGAGTTTTGCTGCTAACTGGGTTGTATTGGCATAACTCACCTTTACTTCAATGCCGGTTTCTTTTTCGAACTGTTGAATAATTGGATCAACAAGACTCTTACTTCGCCCTGAATAAAGCGTTATTGTTTCAGCATGCAACGTCCCAACGAAGACGAGCAACAAAAAGAGTGATAAAGTATAATTGAATATGATGGATCGGTTTTTAAACATAGTTATCTCCTTTTTTAGATTTATAGTAAATTATGCAAATGAGTTCACATATATTCTGTAGGAGCGATCTCCGAATCGCGACAAACCTCACTGATAGTCGGGAATCGGAGTTCCCTCCTACAGAATGCCAAAAGCGCATTCAGCGTTGATTCACATCTCAAAATGCCCCGTTAATTCTAAAGTTCACTATGTATTTTGGCAAATATATCCTCAAAAAGTTCGGAATTGTTGTGTCTGTCAGCCTAACGTTTAGGGACGACTCGCCAGCGCGTATTCATCCCTGCTGTAATATGGTCGGCGACGTGGCAATGATATAGCCAATTTCCCGGCATTCTTGCTACCATATCTACAGTTACCATACTGCCCGGTAGCAGATCAACAACGTCTGTGCGTTTACCGTTATTTAAGACAGTTTGACCGTGCCAGTGTGCCGTGTGCATATCCACTTCCGTCCCCAAACCGATGAGATGCCAACGGACTCTATCCCCTTGTTCTACTTCTAAACCTTTTAAATTTCCAAAGATATATCCGTTGATTGCATGTTTAAGATTTCCTTCTTCTGCTTCTTCATCGGATTCATAAGCCTCATGCTGTCCACCTTCGGCTATTTCACGTTCGTTTTCATTGAAAATGAGAAATAGCGTTGTAAAAGATTTATCAACATCTTTTGGGCGCGCATCGTCTTCGGAATGTTCCATTCCTTTTTTCGTGACGACAATCGTTCCAATGAGTCCATCGTATACCTCTGTAACCGCGTCAACATGTGAATGATAAAGCCAGACAATAGAAGATGGGTCGTTTGGACCGGGTGCAGCGTCCTCCCCAACTTCCCAATGATAAGTGAACTTACCACCAGGCGGCACTGCACCGCCAGGTCCTTTCATATCCGCTCCTTCGTTTGCTTCATCATATTGCAAACCGTGCACATGTATACTGAGCGGTTTGTCTGCACGATTGAGAAAATTCACCTTAATACTATCACCTTCCACTGCACGCAATTGAGGTCCAAGGATGCCCATCCATTCCGGTTGTTCAACCTGTGTAGTGTAGGTCTCATCGGTATATTGTATGTAGCGATACTTGTGGTATGCAAGTGCCTTACCCCAGACATCTAACCCCATTTCTGGGCGAATAAGGTTTTTACCACTCGGAGCGTAATTCCAAACAACTTTTTCGGCAGCAATCCAATATTCACGGGTTGCTGCTTCAACATAAACAGCGCAAATACAGATAATTATGCACGCGCTGACGAACACTTTCAATGTTCTTTTTATGATATTGAGACTCATTTTCATAATTTTTAAAATTGATTTATTACTAAACAATCTGAATTTGATTTATATATTACACGCTAATAAAGATTTTGTCAAATCTTTTTCTCTAAAATGGTATTAAGTTCTCAATAATGTCAAATTTCACTTGATATATTACGCAAATATGTGTACATTAAAATATAGTTCATAATCCTTCAACTAAACAGAAGTACATAGTGTTTAGTCAGGTGCTAATTGATAGGTCTGGAAAATAGTCGGGAATCGGAGTTCCCTCCTACCATAAGCGGTTCATCGGTAGGAGCGATCTCCGAATCGCGACCTACAATAGTATGTTGACGAAGCAATAGATTACACAAAACGAATAGAAAATGAACAAAAAACGTGCAAATGGACGCTACTATACCCGTGGAAATCCTTTTCGGCTGAAACCGTTCCAAAGGTGGGCAGAAGATTCTAATTTAGAAGAACAGACCGTATTAGAACCTTTTGCGGGTGCTAAGGATATTCCACTATTGATTGACTCTGCACATTTGAGGTGTCGAGATTGGGCATTTTACGATATTGAGCCGGGGGCAAAGGGAATCGTTCAACGCGATACGCTCACAGATTTTCCTAAAGGGTTTGATGTTTGTATTACCAATCCACCTTGGTTAGCACGAAACTCCGCAACCCGGCGTGGATTGCCATTTCCAGAGGCGACTCACTACGACGATCTTTACAAATATGCCCTTGAGCAATGCTTGATACATTGTCAGTGGGTCGCTGCAATTATCCCCGAGGCGTTCATTCGGAGTGGTCTATTCTTGCATCGACTGTGCGATTTTATCTCTTTAGTTCCGCAAACACAAAATGGAACATCGCAAAATAATAAAAGTAGGAACACAAGATATATGTTTGATGACACTGAACATCCAGTAGGTCTCGCCTTGTTTGCCCCGAAAGGAACATCAAACGTTAGGGTGTGGCGCAACAATCAACTGCTTGGAAAACTGAGCGAACTGCAAATACATTTACCTCCGCACTCTCGTAATCGTAGTATCGTATTCAATGAACCGAATGGAAATCTGGGACTTATCGCTATAGACAACACCGTTGATGCATCTATCCGTTTTTGTCCACCAGCAGAATTGGGTGAGTATAAAGTGCGGACACATTGCCGTTCAATTACGAAAATCGGTGTGCCGTGGCGCGTAGATGTGGACATGCTTAATGCTCGTTTAGTGACAATCCGTAAGAAAACACATGACGTTTTTTTGACGGCGTTTAAAGGATTACGCCGCGATGGACACTACCGGCGCCGATTGGATTGGGCGTTGGCGCGTGCAATTGTTGATATAGACAATCCGCAGATTGCATTGAACATTTGATTCGCAAACTATGTTAAATAGAACAAGAAATATAACGGGAACATTAAAGACATCCATGACCATAAAGTTTATTTGTATATTCCTATTGATAGCACTTATCACCTTCATAGGATGTGTGCCTGGCGATGGTAAGCATACCGCTGAAAAACCTGCAGGATTTGTCTGGGGAATTTGGCACGGTTGGATTGCCCCTATTTCACTAATCTGGGGTATATTCAATTCAGATATCCGTGTCTATGAATCACAAAATACAGGATGGTGGTACGACTTTGGTTTTTATATCGCTATCATTAGTGGGTTTGGTGGCATCTCTTTTTCACGCAGAAAACGAAATAAAACAGTTGTGCAGGACTAACTATTTACAAAAGAGGATATTCGTATGTTCACAATAACAATTGATGATATCGAAGATGTTATAGATGAAGATACTTTTATGGAATTTCTGACGGATATGCTGCACTTGCCAATCCCTGAGGATCTGACCCTTGAAGATATTACATCAATATTTTCAAATAAGGCACTCGGACTCAGTGGGTTCAATGACCAGCAAGTTTTAGACTGCCAAGAACTCTGCATTTCACCCGATAAACCTTCAGACATCATCCTAATCCGATTCAAGAGTGAAACCGGCTATATCGGAACTCTACAGGCTGTAGCGAAAGGCTTAGACCAACAAGGTAATAACCCTGCAGATTTACGTTTTATCTGTACGGATGAATTTTTCCAACCATTTGCTTTTGCTTACTTCAAAGACTTAGCAAGGGAAGATAGGCGTACCGCTGAGCTAAACATTCTTTCTTGGACACAGGATAATACCCGCATTAGCATTAGTTCCGAACATGAAATCCCTGCCGACCTATTTCTTAATCAATCTACAGAGAGGACTTCTGGAGATAATTTAATCGTTGATGAAAAAGATGATTTGAATAAAAAAGAGGTGATCCTCGATAAGCTTGAAGTTGAAAAAGAGGTAGAGTCTTCAAAAATAGAAAGTAAGACAAATCTGAAGGACAACGTAACACCAGTTTCGCCTGATGAGTTGTTAGAAAAACTGCAAAAAATATGCACGCCTTTAGGAGATACAGACTGGAAAATACACAAAGGTGTTATAACAGGCTGCAATAAGGCTTATGTTATAGAAGAATCCAAATGCCAAGAGTTGATTGATGAGGATCCCAAAAGTGCTGAGATAATAAAATTAGCTGTTGGAAAACATCAGGAAAACCTATGGAAACCCGTTCTGAAATACATAATCTGGATACCGAGTAGTAAAAATAAGCAGTGGGAATGGGCGGATGCTAAAAATGAAACAGAGGCAAAGAAAATATTTGCTCAAACCTATCCAGCAATTAGCAATCACCTAAAAGATTTTGAAATAGACTTAAAAGGTCGCCATGCAAGTTGCAAAGGAAAATATTCTTGGGAAGTCACACATCGTGAACATAAACCTGAGTTTCTGGGACCAAAAATTACTTTCTACGATAAACCGCCTGTCGTTGCATATTATGATGAATCAGATGCGATTGTTGTAAGTCCGTTTGTACACTGTATACCTACAACAAATTTTTCTATGCTCGCAATTCTTAACAGTAAACTTGCAGAATGGTATGTACAAAACAAATATGAAAAAAAGGGTGGTGGTCGTCTTAATAAAAATAAACTAAAGGATTTTCCAGTAGCTGATATAACAACGAAACAAAAAACTGAGTTGACGAAGATAGTTGAACAGATACTTGAAAACCCTGAGAGCTTAAATGTGCCTGACCTTGAAGAAGAACTAAACCAGTTGGTATATAAACTATATGAATTAACACCCGCAGAAATTAAGTTGATAGAAGAGGAATCTAACAAATGAAAGTCTTAGTTATCGGTGGAACAGGCAATATCAGCCGTGGAATTGTGGCAGCACTACTAAACAGAAACCACGAAGTCGTTCTATTTAACCGTGGGCAGCATGTTGACCCGCCACCGCCAGATGTGCGTGTGATTCTCGGTGATCGACAGAATCGTGACGATTTTGAGGCTAAAGTCGGTGCAGAAAACTGGGATGCTGTCATTGATATGATTAGTTTCAATTCTGAAGATGCAGCGTCTGCACTTCGAGCATGTCAGGGGCGTGTCGGACACTTCGTGCAGTGTTCCACCGTGATGACTTATGGACCGCCGTTCAGTGGAATAAATCTACCAGAGACAGCACCTTTGCAAGGCACTTCGGGGTATGGACTGAATAAAGTCGCTGCAGACAATTTTCTGCTTGAGGTACATGCGCGCGATGGATTTCCAGTCACTATTTTCAAACCATCTTATACCCACGGACCAGGGATGAATCTTCTTCGACAGGTGTGGGGAGACGGTAGTTGGATTGACCGGTTGCGCAAGGGAAAACCAATTCTCTCCGCTGGCGATGGATTGAACTATTTTCAATTCCTTGCATCACGAGACGCGGGTGTTGCCTTCGCAGAAATACTTGGCAAATCCGAATGTTTTGGTGAAATATATAATATAGTCCATCCGCAAGCACGCACGTGGGATGAGTGGCATCGTGCTGCTGCGGAAGCACTTGGTGTTGACATAGAAATTGTGCATGTATCTCAAGAGATACTTATTGCTATGTCACCAGAGCGGTTCAGCGGACTACGAGGCAATTTCGGGCATACACAGATTTTCAGTCATGAGAAATTAGCAGCAGCATTACCTGAATTCAGTCCACAAATTCCAGTAACAGAGAGTGTTGCAGAAAACATTGCGTGGATGGATAAACACAATCGGATTCCAGATAGTGATGCAGATGATTTAGAAGATAGGATTATAGAAACAATCCGCAATCTACCACGTATTCAATAGTCCGGAGGTAAAACATAATGCAAATCAAATCAGCATTAAATTCAGAAAGACTTGACCTTGTTGAACATGACCTGCGCGAAGTCGGTTTCCACATTATTGAAAATGTGATTTCAGCTGAAGAAGCAGACGAAGCGCGGGAAGCAATCTGGGCAATGGTGGATGAAGACATTGCTAACGGGTATGATCACAGTTATGGGGACGGTAAAATCCGACGCGTCTGGGCAATTGTGGGCAAATCACCTATCTTTCGAAGACTTATTCAACATCCGACCGTTGTGGCAGTTTGGAAGCGAATGCTTGGCGCGGATGTAATTGCATCCACGTTCACAGCAAACATCGTTGGACCTGGGGCACCTGCAGGCGGTTGGCATATTGACTATCCGTATTGGGCAATGCAAGCCCCGTTTCCGTCCGGTTCTCTGACAGGGCAAACGGTGTGGATGTTAGATGAATTCACAGCAGAAAACGGTGCAACAGCATGCATTGCGGGTTCACATAAGACACTTCGCCGTCCCGAATTGGGAGAAGCAGAGGGTCTTGAAATGAGTGTTGCAATCGCGCCGAAAGGTTCTATCCTATTCACTAACGGTGCAATCTGGCACCAATGTCTGCCAAACACTACAGATGCATCGCGTGTTGGATTGCTTGGTATGTATAACCGTTCTGTCATCTATCCGCAAGAGGATATGCCCCGGCAATTGACTGACGATGTGTTAGCAGATGAAAGCGACGTGTTAAAGCAGTTATTGGGTAGAAATATACCGTTTCGTCACCCTGACGAAGGACAGAATTGGCATCGCACAGAGACAGGGTTTCGTCAGGCGTAAATGCAATATGACATTTCTTGAAGCGATTCTTCTCGGCATTTTACAAGGTATAACTGAATTTCTACCCGTTAGCAGTTCCGGACACCTCGTCTTAGCGCAGCAATTCCTTGGATTAAAAGAACCACTCGTCTTTTTTGATGTAATGCTACATGTGGGGACATTAGCCGCTGTGCTTGTTGGATATCGTGGTGCAATAGGAAGATTAGTGATTGGTGGACTATCAACGCTTGGCAACACTGAGTTTTATCGTAAACCGATTACAACGCTTAACGCATCAGTTGAACTCAGATTTATATGGCTGATTCTGCTTGGGTCTATTCCAACAGGCATTATTGCGGTGCTGTTCAAAACGCAGTTAGAGTCCTTTTTTGATAAAGTCCACATTGTGAGCGTCATGCTAATCCTTACCGGTGTTATCCTTCAATTGCCTCGACTCCGTAGAGAGAACATGGATAGTAGCGACTCCCCAAACAAAGAAATTAAGTCATGGCACGCGCCACTGATTGGTATTGCCCAAGGATGCGCTATTACACCCGGAATCTCCCGCTCTGGAACGACAATTTCGCTCGCGTTATTCTTAGGCATTCCCGCTAAGACTGCTGCGGAATATTCTTTTTTGCTCTCAATTCCTGCAATACTCGGTGCGGTTGCGCTTAAAATCTCCGATATTGAAAACACCGAGATACCTCTTTATATTATAGGGACTGGTATGCTCGCATCGTTTATTGTCGGTTATATTGCGTTGCGGTTTCTACTGGCAGTGTTAAATCGTGGGAAATTCTCTCTATTTTCGTATTACTGCGTCGCGTTAGGACTCGTCTCGCTCTTTGTTGCCCTAATCCAGTAGGTGGCAACACAGCCAAGTACCTTTTTGTTGTAGTTTCGGACATCTACTATCAAACCGATGTCGTTTAAAATGTTGCAAATCTGCTTTTCACTTTGTAGTGTATTGCGAATCCACTTTTTCCCTGTGCATCTGTAAATTATGCTGGCGAGATACATCTGCAACGGTTTCAGTCTGAAATGTTTGAGATAACGGATCGGAAATCCTAATCCATGTCCAGAGATAACGAGCGTTCCACCCGGTTTTAGCACACGTGCCAGTTCGGTTAAGGCTACTTTATCATCAGGCACATGCGGCATGACGAGAAAGCAAGTAACGAGATCAAAAGTTTCGTCCGCAAAAGGTAAGGTTGGGAGTGAAGCACGAATTAAGGTGGGAACTTTTGAAGACGGATCTATTAATTCCTTGATTTTTGAATATCCAATTGATAAGAATGTGGCATCTACATCAACACCAATAACGATCTGCGGATTGTCTGCAGATAGCGCAACAAGAAGGTTTCCTGGTCCACACCCAACATCCAGAACCTTTCTGTCAGTTGCCTTGATATTGAGCGTGCCAAGTTGCTTCCGTGTTATACCTTGTTCCAATTCGTGATAAGCGTTCTGAATGTAGGCACGATGCCATTTTGTTAATTCGTTATTCTCCATAACAAAGAATTTACCCATTTACCAAGCCGTTGTGGGATTGTTGTTAGTTCTGCGCGAAAACGGATGAGTCCAGCATTATCGCTAATTGAAATAGCCTGTAGTTTATAAGGTGATGTATTGATACCATTCCATCCTAAATCCGTCGTGCGTGCGGAACGGAAGCCTCCTGCTTTTACAATTTCAATCTCGCGTTCAGTATAATCCCCATTTGGATAACTGAAATGCAGACATTCAATTCCTAAATATTTCTCTAAGTCCATTTTGCTCCCAAGTATCTCTTGTTTACATTCTGTTTCTGTGCAGTGTGGCAGGATCGGATGGAATTGGGTGTGCGGTTGAAAGTCAACGTCTTGCATCATTTCTTTCATTTCATCTATATTAAGTGCTTGCCTATCTTGATACTCCTTTTCAGGTTCAAAATCAGACTCTTGCTTCAAACGTGTTAACCTTTCTACATTCGGTAGTTTTTTCAGACGTTCTTTTTTGGATCGTTCAAGTATTCTAAACCAGAAATGTCGATGTGTGTTGATAATCTGTGTGCATACATAAATAGTTGGATAAATACGATACTGCTTGAAAATGGGTAAAAGTGTAACATTGCCTGCATGACCATCGTCTATCGTAATCACAATGCTTTTTTGAGGGATTTCGGAAAAATCTTTATTGTAGATTGCTGAGACAAGTGTATCCAATGAAATAATTGCGTAATGACGGGAGAGATATGCTATGTGTTTTGCGAATATTTCTGGATTTACATCGTGGTATAAAAGGATGGCAACCCTGTTCCGACAGACCCATTCTCGGATAAGCAACGGAATGCCGAGTAAGCAGATAAATATTGAAAGTGCTGTTTTGGCAAAGTTTGTGAGTCGGTAAGGCATCATATTGCTATAGGAAGCTGCGATAAATTTCTTCTAATTTTTGGATAGATTCCGCGCTATTAAATTTTCGCTGAATAGTTCCGCGCGCATTTCTACCTAATTCTTTTGCAAACTCTGGTTCTGTCAGCATGCGATGCAGGGCATCTGCTAATGCCCCTGGATCCTGTGACGGAATTCGGATGCCGTTTCTCTCATTTTCAAGTAGGTCTCTGATACCTCCGACATCTGATGCAATGCACGGCATGCCGATACCCATTGCCTCAATCAATGCGTTCGGTGAACCTTCGTGTAGCGATGGAAGCACAAATACATCTGACTTCAAAAGCGCAGAGAATACATCTTCACAAAATCCAGGAAACATCACCTTGTCCGAGAGGTTGTGCTTTGCTGTGAGTGCGCGGAGTTCTGTTTCCAGTTCACCTTCACCGAGAAATGTGCATCGCCATAGAACGTCTTTACGGTTGAGCAAACTTAACGCCTCTATCAAATAACGGTGTCCTTTCTCCTGTGCGAACCGTCCGACACTTACTATTAACTTCTCTTCTGTAGTATCTTTTGGCTCCTGATTCCATTCCGCTGTAGGTAATTCCAATAAATTGGGAATGCTAAAAATCTTTTTATCTGAATACAGTTGGTGGAGATGGCGTTGAATCTGTTCTGAATTTGTTAACATGCAGTCTGCAGTGTTGTAAATGATCTTTTCCGTAAGCCAAAGTCGGAATTTGCTGTATCTGGCGTGATAATCACCGCGTTGTGAGGCAATGAACGGGATTTTTCGCCACAAACCACATCTACGGGAAACACCGCAGAGGAAGTTAGAATACCATAACCAACTATGCACAATGTCCGGTTTAACTGCCTTAATAATACCGCCAAGTGTGAACGCATTTTCTAACACTTTCATCCGTTTGTCTCCACCAGCAAGTGTGGTTACATCTCGGACGCAAGGCAGGGCTGCAAGTTCGTTAAAACGTTCTCCTTCGGCACGACTTAGCACTACATACGTTTCATATTGGTCAGGTGAGAAC
>JAPPMR010000371.1 GCA_028818995.1 Candidatus Poribacteria bacterium
CTTGTAGCCGCCCGATTTCCGCTTCCAATTTTTCTGTGGCAAGTCCAGAACTTAACAGGAGTGCTGCCTCTTGGTTAGCAAGTTTGTAGTAGTTATAGATAAAATCTTCGGTGACTGCTTGTGGGGTATTCCTATTTGAACATGCGATTAACAGCAGGAGGCACAGAACAGCGTATCGTAGTTTCATGTGGTTATTTTTCTCTGGTGCGGATCACCGCTACGTTGAAAATAGGTCGCTCATAAGGGTGAGCAGGACTATTTACAATTTTGCCCAACGCCCACAGGGCGGAGGAACTACCACCATCAAAATTAATAGCGTGTTTAACCCCAATATCATTGAAAAAATCTGCCATTTGATACAAGGTCATTCCCATGCTGTAACCGGATTTTCTACCATCAACTACAATAAGAAAAAGTTTCTCATCGTTAAATCCCAAAGCACTCCGCGGATGCCGATGCGCAGCGTTGCTATGTCTGTAAGCACTCCTATTACTGCCCCGTGCAAACTCAATTAACTCCGGTTCAATTTCTCCATTTCGTAATAGTCGCAGATTTCCACCGATGCCAGTCTGAACTGTCTGCCACTTTTCAGGTGTGAGGGCAATATCCAATATACCAGTTTCGGATTTAGGAATCTTCTTATACCAGCGACTTGCCAAGCGCGGTTCTATAGCGAGAACTACACCGTTAGATGGAATAACACTGTTACCACGCGGGTTGATTGCAGTAACAACAAAACGACTCGTGTATTTTCCTGTGAGCGGAAGTGTAAGTTTTTCAAGGGTAAATTCATAGCATCGGCGCGTTAAAGTTGATCTTCCAAAGCGAGGTGTATAAAGCACTACCTGACACAATGAATCGCAGATTTGGTTAATTGCGTCTATCGCGAGGGTTTCTTCACCAATGCGAAGTTTCCCGTTTAAGTGAACTGCCTCTAAGAGAAATTCGCCATCGGGGGTAACTCCAAAACTTGTTTCGCCCCACGGTGTAGGTGGCGAATACCCCCATCTATCAATCAATTTAGGAATACTAACGAGTTCACCTTCTTGGATGTGGAGGTTAAAAATCATCCCACCACGCCCGTAACTATCTTCACGAATCCCGAAACTACCATTAACACCCGCTACAGGTTTTATCCCTTTTCTCTTGAGTCGTCTTGTAGCGCCGCTAACGGTTTCACGCCTGAGAATTTGGGAGTTAGCAAGTTCCACATCAAATCTTAGGTTTTTCTCATCACGGTCCATTTCTGCCACGTAAACAGCCGCTCCACCAATCCAATAATAGCGGTGAAGTCGGAACCCGTCGGGCCATCGCTTCGTATCAAGAGCATCTCTGCGTCTAACAGATTTCGGATGTATCTCCTTCGCCTCAACTTTAAAAGATTTTGGACGCGTTTCTTTTATTTCAACCTTATCGGTGGGAGGTTGAAACGCCTCTTTCTCAAGAAAACGCACAGCATTAATGACTAAAATGAAAAGCAGGAGAAGTCCACATATAGCAATTAGCTTAGGCAAAGGACTCCGGTGATTGTTTTCTGTGTACATAAGATTATCCTACATTTCGTGGTCGTAGCAGCAAGTTTTCCATAAGGAGAGTTATAGCTGACTCGCTTATTTGTGTTATTCTCAATTATAACTGAAATTTTTCTATATTGCAAAGGGTTTATAGGATAAGTCGCGAGGTGTAGAGGTGATTTATTATGTTCACTGGTTCAATTTCGTGTAAAAATTGTGCTGGGAGAACATTTACGCACGAGTGAATGGTATGCTTGATTGTAAATCATTCGGGTTGTGCGGGTTTAACGACTTTGAACTTAACTTCACCCGGTTTGACATAACCGAACCTTTTTCTAACAAGCCGTTCCTTGGTGAAGGTATCGTTTTTCAGCATTTCCACACGCTGCTTGAGTCTATCGCGTTCGTTTTCCAACTCTTGTATCTCGGCTTGGTAGCCTTTTTCAACCAGTTGTGCCTCTTGCCAGTCTTTATAACCGTTCTGGAATTGTCTGACGCTGACTATGAGTAAAGCTAATGCTATAATGAATAAGATTACGCGAAAAACACGCATAAAGTGAGCCTTTAAAAGCATATTTTGGGACAGCAAAACACTGTCCCAATACTAAAAAATGAAGTTTAACGGGAATTAGCCAAATTATAGAAAACTTTCCTGCCAGCGAAAATTGCACTATCGCCAAGTTCTTCTTCTATACGTAGGAGTTGGTTATATTTACAAACACGGTCAGTACGGGAGAGCGAACCAGTTTTTATTTGTCCCGCGTTGGTCGCTACGACAAGGTCAGAAATAGTCGTATCTTCGGTTTCACCCGACCGATGTGAGACAACAGCAGTATAGTTGAAACGCCGCGCAAGTTCAATGGCATCAAGCGTCTCTGTTAAAGTTCCGATCTGATTCACTTTAATGAGGATAGAATTACCGATTTGTCCATCAATTCCTTGCTGTAATCGAGTGGTATTGGTAACAAAAAGATCATCACCAACGAGTTGGACTTTATCGCCAATTGCATCGGTTAAGTGTTTCCAACCTTCCCAGTCGTTTTCGTCCATGCCATCTTCAATCGAAATGATCGGATATTTTTCACAGAGTTCGGTATAAAAACGAACCATATCTTCAGGTGATTTAGTCGGTTGTGCCTCTGCCTTTAATTCATAGGTGCCGGTATCGTGATTGTAGAATTCACTTGAAGCCGCATCTAATGCTAATAGAACATCTTCACCAGGGGTATATTTAGCACGTTCAATTGCTTCAATGATTACCGATATGGCTTCCTCATTGGAATCTAAATCTGGAGCAAAGCCACCTTCATCACCGACTGCAGTGTTACAATTTCGCGCTTGCAAGACCGCTTTGAGGCTGTGAAAAATTTCCGCTCCCATACGTAGCGCTTCAGTGAAACTATTTGCCCCCGCAGGCATCACCATAAATTCTTGGATGTCCACATTATTATCGGCATGAGAACCACCGTTTAGAATATTCATCATCGGTAGTGGGAGTTCTTTTGCATTTGTGCCACCGATATAGCGAAACAGAGGTTGCCCAAGTTCATCAGCAGCGGCTTTAGCCACAGCGAGCGAAACACCTAAGATTGCATTTGCACCAAGATTACTTTTGTTATCAGTACCATCAAGTTCGCACATAGCGGCATCAATCTCGTTTTGTGAAAATGCTTCCTGCCCCGCAAGTGCATCGGCAATGACAGTGTTAACATTCTCAACCGCCTTCTGAACGCCTTTGCCTAAGTAGCGATCTGAATCTTTATCGCGAAGTTCAACCGCTTCGTGTTCACCTGTAGATGCACCTGAGGGGACCGCCGCACGTCCAAACGCCCCTGATGCTAAATTAACGTCTACTTCAACCGTAGGGTTACCTCGTGAATCCAGTATTTCTCGTGCATGAAGATAGATTATTTCTGACAAGTTGCTTCTCCTTCCGAAGCTTATAGTTCTAAGATTTGTTGACTATGGTGAATTATTGAAATAATTATACACTTCACCTGTAGGAGCGATCTCCGAATCGCGATTAAAACCACTCGTAGTCGGGAATCGGAGTTCCCTCCTACAAACCCGTAATGTCTAATTAATTCTAAAATCTACCACAATAAATTGTATCATATTCAGGTCTTTAAACCACCACTATTCTTCAATAACAGCATCGGCAAGCAGATATGCTGATGCCAAAAAGACAAGACTTGAACCTACCAACATCATCAACCAGAATCTATCTTCCAATCCACCAGTTACTAAAATAGAGACGGTGCATTTTGTGCCACCCATAATAATGGGAATGACAAGCGGAAGAAGGATGACAGAAAGTAGGCTTTCACCACCATTTGTACTTGTAGACATGCCCGCCAACAGTACACCGACAGCACAAAAACCGAGCGTGCCGATACTCAGTACGCCAAGCAATTGTAATAATGTAACCACCGTCACATCGTCAAATAGTTCAAAGAATTGAAGCGCGATGGGTGTAATAACAATTTCCAATAGAAATAGGAAAACGACGTTGCTAATAACTTTGGAAAGGTAAACATAGCTCGCATCAACACCGGTAAGTCGAATACCTTGCAAAGCACCGTGTGATCGTTCTATTGCGAATGAACGGTTCAAGGTAATAATTCCGGCAAAAACAAACGCTGCCCAAAGAACACTCGCAGCTAATTTTCCACGTTCAGTTTTTTCAGTAGGAAATTCCGGTCCAAAAGCAAAAGCAAAAATGAGGACAACAAGTACGCTAAAAACAAAGATTAATGCCAGCGTCTCCTTTGAACGGAATTGGAGTCCAAGGTCTTTACGAATTAACGCAGCAATCTGACGGAGTGCCTTCATGTTTGTCTCAATTTGAAGTGGTGTTTATCAGCCTCTCTTCGTACATCCGTAGTAAAGTATCTACTTCAATTTCGTCTTTTTTTGCGATCTCATCCAATTCTCCGTTTATCATAAAGAGAAACCTTGTGCCTACAAGATACCCCAATTCGATGTTGTGTGTTGTAATGAGAATGCCTTTCTCATTTTGCCGTTCTTGTGTGATGCGATCTACGACAAACTGCTTGGCAGACGCGTCAAGCCCAGAAAACGGTTCATCAAGTAATAAAATTGAGGGATAGTGGAGAAGCGCTCTGGCAATCATAAAACGCTGCGTCATACCACGTGAAAAGATGTGAAGAGGTTCATGGATAAAGCGGCTTAAACCGACATCGTCCAGAAGTGTTTTGCATCGGGTTTCCAAATCATTGACGCCGTACATCTGTCCGAAAAACCTGAGATTCTCAAACGGGGTCAATGCAGGATAAGCCAAATTCTCATGGACAATGACGCCTAAAGCGTTTCTAACTTGCGCATAGTCAACGATTGCATCCGTGCCTTCAATCTCGAGTTTACCAGATGTTGGACGGAGGAGAGTCGCAAGTATTTTGATGAACGTCGTTTTGCCAGCACCGTTAGGGCCGAAAATGGCTACCACTTCTCCAGGGTTAATTATGAGATTAACGTTTTTGACGATCGTACGGTGTCCAAAATTTTTTGTGATCTGGGAAGCGTTGAGACGCATAGCGTATAGGAGAAATTTGTAATTCTGTTGTAGGAACAAAAAGAAAAGGGCAGGTAGAATACCTGCCCTTAACGTTTCGTTTTACATCATGCGCTGGAGAATTGCGGCACCTTGTTCGGGAGTAACACCAAGAGGTTGATGTGCCATCGGACCGTTTTCCAAAACAGGTTCCATCTGATCCAATGACGGACGGCTTGTATCATGGTAGAATAATCCAAGCTGAGTCTCATGACCATCCTTTACCGCTTGTTGAAGTGCCACATCTCTGTCGCTTGTGTCATGGTTTTCAAGTACATTGACTCGTTCCTTCCAATAATCGAATATTTTTTGCTTCTCCTTTTTCCACGTTACACAAGGACTGATAACATCAATAAAGGCGAATCCTTTGTGTTGCATCCCGTTGTACATCAATTCTGCAAGTTGATCTCGTTCAGAACTAAATGCTCTGGCAACATAAGTCGCACCCGTGACAATTGCCATCGCGACAGGATTGAGAGGTGTTTCTATATTACCGAACGGCGTACTATAAGTTTGCTCACCAACTTGAGTCGTAGGTGAGGCTTGGCCGACGGTCAACCCATAAACTTCGTTGTTCATCACGATATAGAGTAAGTCAATATTTTTCCGCATTGTGTGAATAAAATGATTCCCACCGATACCGTATCCATCTCCATCACCACCGGTGACGACAACATTCAAATCATGGTTGGCGAGTTTAGCACCCGTTGCTACGGCAAGTGATCGTCCATGCAACGTGTGCATACCGTAAGTACGGATGTAACCAGGGAGATTGGAGGAACACCCAATTCCGCTGACGGTGAGATGATCGTGATTACCTCTGCCAAGTTTTGCAGAAGCTATTTGTAGTGCGCTAAGCACGGAAAAATCACCGCAACCAGCACACCAATCGGGATTAACATTACCCTTATAATCTCTTGCTGTAGGGGCACCTTGAATAGGTCTTTCTTTTTTTGCCATCTGATTCTTTCTCCTTTATTAGACAACAATTTCCTGGTATGGGACATAGAGCTCTGTTTTTCCGATTAAAAGTTCACGGGCTCCGTCAACAATGTGGTGCGGCATGAACGGTTCACCATCGTATTTGCGGATGTGTCCGTCTGCCTTAAAACCTGTTTCACCTCGTAAGAATCGGGCAAACTGACCTGTGTAGTTACATTCAACAATAATTGCATGCGCTGATTTAGCCAATACTTCGTTTATAGTGTCTTCGTCCATCGGATAGAGCCATTTGAATTGAATGTGGTTAGTTGCAATACCTTCTTCAGTTAAGGCTTGTGCAGCTTCCGAAATCACACTGTGCGTTGAACCCCATCCAATGAGTGTAACTTCGGCATCTTCAGGTCCTTCAAGCGTTGGGGGTGGGAGTAATTCAACGATACCATCCATTTTCCGCTGCCGTTTTTCCATGATGTCACGCCGTTTATGCGGGTTCGTAAATTCATCACTTATCAGTCCACCATCTTCATCGTGATCATCAGTTGCGACAACGTGCATGTGTCCAGGGGTGCCTGGAAGTGCTCGTGGTGAGATACCACTGTCGGTAATCTGAAAACGTAGGTATTCCCCATCCATTTCTCCAAGTTCGGTGATTAATTCCCCGCGGTCAATTTCCGGCTGCCAATCGATTGAATCAGGATCAAACGTTGTATAACCCATTGCGAGTGTAAGATCGGAAAGAACCATCCCCGGACATTGGAATCTATCTACGAGATTGAAGATTTCTGGCATGGTGTGGAAGCCATCCATAATACTTGTGGGAGCAACGATAATCTTCGGAAAATCACCTTGACTGGCACCAAGAAGTTGCCAGAGATCACCCTGTTCCGTTTTTGTAGGTAAGCCAGTAGAGGGACCACCGCGTTGCACGTTAATCACGACAATCGGAATTTCCATCATGGCTGCACTGCCGATTGCCTCAGACATGAGGGCAAAACCTCCACCTGAAGTTGCACACATTGCACGGCATCCGGTGTGTGCAGCACCGATGACCATGTTGATAACACTAATTTCGTCCTCACACTGGCGGACCATGATACCGAGATCGCGGGCATTGCGTGCCATCCATCCGAGCACACCCGTTGAAGGGCTCATCGGATAAGCACTATAAAACTTAACACCTGCGGCCGCACCTCCCATTGCCATCATTCCATTTCCTTCACCGAACGCAAGCGCGGGTTCCTGTTTCTCAAACTTAGCATCAAATTGGGTGAAATGTTCAGTAGCGTGTTCGTAACCTCCAGTTGAGACCATGATGTTGGCATCTACAACTTCTTGTCCTTTGCGTTTGAGAAGTGCTCCGATGATGATCTCCTCAAGCGTCTTTAAGTCCGCGCCTACGAGTCTTAAAGCAACACCAAGCATACATGTATTCAGATACTCTTTCTTTCTATCATCAATTTCGCTGGAGAGTTCTTTGTAAGAAATAGGACACAATTGGATATCATCTCGTTCTGGTGCTTGTTTGACATCATCACTGTTATAAATAAATGCGCCGCCAGGTTTGACGTTCGGAACATGCTTCTCGACACTGTTTCGGTCAAGGGCGATAATCATGTCAATTTTGTCACCGTGGTTAGCGACCGGTTCAGAACTAATTCTGATGGTAAGAAAGGTATGACCGCCACGGATAAGGGATTGATAGGCACTATAAGTGAAAACGTGCAGGCCATACCGAGCACAAATTTGCCCCAGACTTTTTCCAAGCGTTTCTATACCTTGTCCAGGTGCCCCTCCTACAGCGATTACAAAATCGTATTTAGCCATCTTAGCTCCTTTCTAAATTATAAGCAAATTATTTCAGTTTATTAATTCGTGTCTTCTTTTTCTGAAGTTTTCTTTGTAAACGATACTAATATTCTTCTTTTTCTAATTATACCATATTTACACATTAGTTTTCAAGTTTTATTTTAATCTGGGGTATATGAAGTTTTGTCATTAGCCACTCCCTTCTTGTAGGAGGGCTTTGTAAGCCCGATATTTTTTTATGGTAGGATGGTGTTTTCTGCGCTTCACAGCGTGCCACGTACGATAAGTTGTTTTGACGAAAGCCATAAGCACATGAGGTTTGATTTATTATGGTAAAATTGAATTCGCATTACACTATCTATAACGCTCTTAGTGCTTCCTGTGCTTCTGGAGTTCCAATTTTATCCAATGCCAAAGCCGCATGATGTTGAACGCTTTCAGAATCGTCCTCAAGTGCCTTGATGAGTGCCGGGACTGCATCTGCTGCTGCTTCTCCCATTTTTGCAAATGCGTAGGCGATATAAGTTCTAACCTCCGCCGCAGGATCCGCTAAAGCCTGAATAAGTGCTGGTATTGCGCTAATTGCTGCAACCCCCATGCCGCTCAGGGAACGAACAGCATATTCTCGAAAATCTTCATTTAGTTTTTTGTTTAATGCTTCAACCAAAGCGGGTATTGCTGGTTCACCTATACAAGTAAGCGTACTGCTGATAGCGAGTGCATGGTATCTTTCAGCAATTTCCATCTCTTCCATGAGTTGTGGAATAGCAGGTTCACCGATTGCTGCTAAGACTTCAGCGGCTTGATTAACTACATCTCCAAGATTATGGGCAAGCGCCTCAACGAGTTGCGGTATTGCGGGTTCACCGATTTCAATCAATTCTGCTTTCGCAGCATCACGCACATCATCATCCAATTCCTCTAAATCTTCTATCAAGTCTGCGATACGCCCTTCATCACTCATCCATTAATTCCTTTTGCTGTTTCCTAAAAATGGTTTGTCCTACCAATAAGCTGAATAGTAATATTAGTTGTCTAATCCACGTTCTTTGCGCTGATCAAGAATCTCTGTGAGGCGTTCTGTCTGTTCTTTACGTAATCGGTTGTAGACCCGTTCCGAAATATCCTGTTTTCCCTGCGCCTCATCAAGCAGTGTTATAAATTCAAGCCTTGCTGTTCGAGCGTGTTCAAGATCGGCATCGCTAAGTTTACGGAGCCAACCCGTCTCGGTCGCCGTAGGCTGCGCATCATCAGATTTTTCAGAAGAACGTTGTGCACGGCGGAGCATGAAAATCGCCGCCACGAGGAACCCACCAGCCAAAGCCGCGGCAATTGCGATAAACGCCATTTGACCCATATTAGATTCTGGTTTTGGTATTCCCAATTTTAAGTCCGCTATTTTACCCGCTGAGAACTTTGCATTTCGAGATGCTGAGTAAGCCTTATAAACCACATTATTAATCGCTTCATATTCAGCTGCTTTAAAATATTTTGAATGTGGAACCAGATTGATACCGTCTTGAATAAGTATTGCAATTTGGTCTGTGTGAAAAGGCATCCGTCGGGATAAATCAAATTCAGTGCTATTAACAGGATAGAGGTACTCGTACACTATTAGCGTTGAACCGTGGGGTAAGGGATCAGTTAAGATAATGTGACTACCAGTAGAACTAAGTTTTAGGGATTTAGGGGCACGAGGGTGAGGATGAAATCCTTTATGCGTTTTCGGTAGATCAAAATTGAACCCAACTGTTTCTCCGTCGCGAACAATTTGGAATGGAGAGGTATTCAAGTTTTCAACATTCAGGAACTCATTGACTACAACACCTTCCTTTGCAAGCGTTTCAGGTGTGCTGCCGATCAAAATAGTAAACGATTTGATCTGAATCTGCGATGGGTCATCCGTCACACTGCCGATCTCAATGTCAATAACAATGTTTGGCACAAATGAAGATAGGACCAAATCCTTTTCTATGTGTTCTCTGCCATTATAGTTTGTAGAGACTGTATAATGTGTTTCAATATCTAATGCCAGATTTTCAAAGCGATAGTTGCCGTCTTTATCAGTTGTTGTTTCCTGTTGTGTAACGTCTCCTGCTTTATAAATATTAAGGGTAACAGGGTGGTTAGCAATAGGTTTATCCGACTTTTTATCAGTCAGTTTGCCGTGGATGTTGCCGACATCGTTTTGGGAATAGGTCGCAGGAAACCACAACAGAAATATGACTGTTATTACCAACAGATTACGGAAATATCGAACAACTTCCGCACGTTTTAAAACGCTGCAACCCCTTTTAATTAAAAATATAACTCTGTGTGTCTTCATTATTTGCGTTTCTGTTGTTTAAATCTTTCAATTTCAGCTTCTACATCTGTCTTCGCAGCAGTTTCCAGTTGGCTAACAATGTTAGCTGTTTCTTGCAACAGCTCAGTCCGTAGTTCCTTGTAATCTTTTTCTGAAAGTTTTCCAGTTTCATAATCTTCATCAAGGTCAGCCAGCGCAGAATAACTCTGTTCACGTTCCAGAGAGAGCGTTTGCATGCGCGCTTCTGTTGGGTCAACTTCTGTGAAAATAGCCTCCCTGCCAAAAAGTGGGAATATGAGATATACCAAAAGTCCAGTGCCAAAGAGAATTATCCACAAAATTACAAGAAAAGCCATAACAGTCCCTAATTTTGTTCCTTGTATTTTTCCAGTTCTGACTCAACCTGTTGCTGTAATTCATCAGAAATCGAAATTTGCTGGTCAGGTTGTGTTAAAGATATATCGTTGCTTCGTGATTGATGTCGAATCATATAAATTACACCACCAATTGCTATCAGGATAACTGCAGGCATTATATAAGCAATCAGATTAACACCTTCTGCCTTCATCACTGCGGAAAACTCAGAACCGTAAGTTTTCAGGTAAGCTGTACGGATTTGTTCAACGGTTTGGCCTTCGGTCAACGCGTCTATAAAATGGTCCTCAATTGCCTGAGCAGTAGCACATACACATGCCTTATTCGTTTCTCGGACACATCCGCATGGACAGTACAATGTTGTCAGCAGTTCTTCTAATTGTGATTCGAACTCAAAATCCTTTGATGTGTCGCTATCTGCTGTCTGCGCTTGTGCTGTGACAATACTGACAAAAATAAATGAAGCAACTATCACCAGAATAAGAAAACAATTCTTTTCAACAGATTGTGAATTCATGATTTTCATTGCAATCACCTATGATGCCTGGGAACGTGGCTTAGGATCGGATTTCTGTGCAATTGCTATAATGCCACCCAACACCATGACAGCAACACCGATCCAGACAACTTTAATCAGAGGATTGTGGTAGATAGCAACGTTGATGTCGGTGTCTGTGTCTATCTTTGCTGGCAAAGGTCCGAGAGCGGTATAGAGATCGTTTAGACCGATCGCGTGTATCGCAGACTCAATTGTACCTTGCTCACCTTCTTCTTGTTTTGCTTGATAGTAATAGTGGCGCGCAGGTTTCATCGTTGTTACCTGTTGACCATTCTTTTCTACATCAAAAACGACTCCTCTCCGTAAGTAATTTTCGTGTTCCTCCTCAAACGTATCCTTCATTGTAAGTTGGTAAGCACCTACTTCCATTGAGTCACCAAGTTTAAGGCTTTCTTCTTTGTGTAAAACATACCCTTTAGAACCCATAATACCTATGTAGACAATAACAATGCCGATATGGATGATATAACCGCCATATCGGCGTTTATTACGCTGGATAAGAAGCCATAAGCCGTTGAGAAAGGAACTCTCTTGCCGTTTAGCACGGAGCTTAGCCCCGCGATTAAATTCGCTAAAGATTGCAACAAATACAAACACGCTTGCAAAAACACAAAGCACTGAATAAATTGGTATCGGATTTTCACCGAAAGTGAGAAATTCCCATGCACGCATGAACAAATTCGGTGTAGAAACTTCAGCAGTAACTTCTGAAGCGGCTATAGGAGCAGCGGATGCTCTGAAAGCAAGGAATACCCATGCCACGGCTGCCGCTATCAAACCGATTAAAATTGGCGATACAAACATGCGGCGGAAATTGTTAGGTGTAATCTTTTTCCAAGAAATAATAGGACCGGCACCCGTCAAAAAGAGAAGTAGGAGTCCAGGAATAACAACTACTTTGTTGAAAAAGGCTTCGGGAACGGCCGATTTTTCACCGTTAATCGCTTCGGAGATTATGGGCCACAACGTTCCCCAAAGAATAATTAAAGTCAATCCAACGAGAAGCCAATTGTTCATAACGAAAGCACTCTCGCGGGATAGGAGAGATTCAAGGCGGTTAGCACTTTTGAGCCGATGCCAGCGGTATACCATAAGTGCGATGACGCCCCCGGTTGAAGCGAGAATAAAGCCCAAAAAATACCAGCCAATATCGGATTGTGCAAAGG
>JAPPMR010000355.1 GCA_028818995.1 Candidatus Poribacteria bacterium
CAGTTACTTCAACAGAGGTTGTGGTCGGTGTGGTAAAAGAGGGATGTGTGATTGTAAGGGTGTATGTGCCTCGGGGAACACCTGTGAACCAAACATTACCTTCGGCATCGCTTTTTTCGCGTTCATCTGTCTCAAGAATATGGACTTCTGCATTTGCAAGCGGTCGCCCCGTGTTTTGATTATAGACAGTGCCTTCAATCGTGCCTGTTTGTGCGAACACTGATATTGGAAACGTGAAAATTAGTAATAACCAGAAAAGACTTTTTTTCAATTTAATAACTCCTATTGGGGTAGAGATAAATTTCCATCATAAGTGTCAACTTAAGAAAAAGTTGCAGGTTTATCTCTTGTTGGAGGGCTTTGGAAGCCCGATTTTATGACCCATAACCTCTGAAATCGGGGTTAGTAACCCGCCAAATGCCAAAAGCGCATTTGGCGTTGATTCACAAGTGAATAATGTCTAATTAATTCTACAATATGTTGCCTCAAGATTGCCAAACTAAAATTCATAGACAATCCCGCCAGAAATAGCAAAGGGGATTTGTGGGGCTTTAATATTCTCTAAGGTTGATCGATCGAAATCTTCGGGCAAATCTTCAGGCGCAATATTTTTAATAACAACATCTAAGACCTGCTTGGAAACGCCTAACCTCATACTGTTTCGGTGCAAAAAGAAATACGCATTCCATATTTCTATAAATTCGGTGACAGGCAAGCCAAACCGCCTACCCTTCCAGCTCAACCTTAAATCTAATCGATGGTAGGGAGGTAATTCAGTCTCCAGTAATGCATCCAGGTTATCAGAGATAATCTTATTCATGCCGAGCGTAATAGGGTCTTGAATTTGGAAAAGTGCGCTTATTGGTGCTGCAGACGTTCCACTTAAAAACTGCCATTTCATTCCGAGCTCATATTTCTGACTGAGATTATAGTTTGCAACAACGCTCACAATATGGCTATTATCAAAGAGATAAGGTCTGTATGCATCATTTGGATGGTTGCGCCGTTCTGAATGCGTATATGCATAAGAAATCCACCCGAAGAATCTGTCCTTGATTCGATGTCGCAAGAAAGCCTCTACGCCACTAACGAAACCGGCGCCTTCGTTGAGATAGTTCGTAAAGGGTATATCTACAGTTGCATCTGCAAGGGACTCAGTAAGCGCTTCCAAATCAATGTACCGTGATACCAATTTCTGGAGGTCTTTATAATAGGTGGCAAACTTAAATTCTGTATGCGGTGAAAAATTGTGTTCCAATTCCATAATATAATGCTGCGCTTCGCTGGATTTTAATGATCGGTTTCCACCGTCCCGTAGCACCTGATATGCTAAAGGACTTTGTTCGTACTGACCGTAAGCGAGACGAACGTTAGTACCGATAGGTAGTTTGACGTTCATGCTTGCCCTGGGCTGCGTTGAGAGTTCGTCTGTCATATTTAGATAGTCGTACCGCACACCGAGTGCGAGTGATAAAAATGAAAATGGGTCATAGCGTCCCTGAAGGTAACCCTCAGCACGGCGAAACGGGTAACTAAATTCGTCAACCGACCTACTCCCAACCAGTTCACCTTCATCAGAATCTTCATCCACAAATGCTCGGGTGTTATATGAAAAACTGTCGGCTGGACTGTAGGATAAAAGAAAACCTGGCTCAAACTGGAATTTGTCTGTTATTTTGTAGGCAATATCTGTCCGAAGTTGATATGCTGGCACCTTAGTCTTTATGTCATCGAATGTTCCTTCCCGCGATGGACCTTCATCAATATTGAAAGGAGTGCCAAACTGTATATTGAGAAAGTTAAAAGAACGGGTTAAGGACAGATGGGATATGAATTTTTCTGTAAATTCTGACTTGAGATGAATGCCTGCACCTTCAAAGCCATTTTTGTAATACGCAGACAAATTATTATCTGCTTCTATAGAATATAATATGGAATTAGAGAAATCAAAATGATCTGTCGCACCAAAAGCGTTGAGCATAAGTTGGTGCTTGTCGGTGAGTAGATAAACAAACTTGAATTGATAATCTGCCAAGTTAGGAAATGTAGAGTTATAGATGGAGTTTAAGAAGAGACCTAAGAGCGCGCGTCGGGCAGCGGCGGAGACGTACCCTTTCTTACCAATCCTGGTTTGAATATAAGCTTGGGGATAAAAGGGGTTCATATTAATTACGCCAGCTCTCTTTTTTTGTATCCAATCTGGTGAATATATATCAATAACCGATTGCGAATCCAAACCGAATTCGGCACCGTAACCTCCTGCGTAAATGTGAATATTATCAATCGCACCGGAAAAAATGGTTGAAACAACTCCACCAAAATGAAACGGATATCCCAACGGTGTGCGGTCAAAATAGTAGAGGGTAGACCCCGGTTCGCTCCCGCGAATGTAGAGAATCCCAAAGAAATCGTTCGGAATACCGATGCTCGGCAGCGTTGTCAACGCTTTGAGCGGATCAGCACCGATACCTGCGATACGTCTAATTTCTGATCCGCGTATCTCTTGTCGACTGATAGTTGGAGGTAACCGTTTTCCTTCCACAATAACTGTTTCAAGTTTGAATACCGGTCCTAAATAGATTCTTATCTGAGTTGTCCCGCCCGCGCTAATTTCAACTGTGGTTAGCGTTGGTGTGTCGAAAGCAAGGTGTTTTATTGAAATATTGTAGGTTCCGGGTGGAATGTCAGTGAACCGAAACTTTCCATCTCTCTTGGTATACTGACGTTTTTCGATTTCAACAATATATACCTCCGCGCCTGCTAATAGTGCACCTGTATCCCGATCATAGACGGTGCCTTCAATGTTCCCTGTTGCAGTCGCTTTTTCTACTTGAAATGCCGGCCCGAGGTAGATTTTGCCTTGAATCGTTTTGCCTGCACTTATTTCAATTGTTGTCTTTTCAGGTGTTTTAAAGTTTGGATGGGATACGGATAGGGTATATGTGCCGATAGGAATTCCAGTGAACTGAAAATTTCCATTTGCGTCAGTTTTTTGGTGTTGATCTGTTTCAAGGATGTGAACATCCGCGCCTTCAAGCGGTTTCCCCGTGCTTCGCTGATAAATAGTGCCTTCAACATTTCCTGTTTGTGCTAAAAGTGGTAACGGTGCGATAACCAATAAAAACAAAATTAGAAGTAAACATACTTTCATATAACGCGCAAACTCCTGCTTTGGTGTGTTCGCGCTATTATATAACGTAACATTAAGATTTTTGTTGACTTGATGAAATGGATTTTTGTGTAGAAGTGATAGTAATATCGTAGCAATATGTCTTTACTTAGATTCCAGATGATAGAAATCTTTGATTTCCTAAACTGGAAGGTAACCGCTGTTCTGAAGTTCGCCAAGAATTAGTTTGTAGCACTCATCTATGAAATCTACTGTCTCTTTAAATACACTGTTGCAGAAAGTAGTAATCTCAGTACCCGTCCTATTCATGTTTGTAGGGAAGAACGAACTTTGGAAATATAATTTGTCTGGTGGAAAACCTGATAATAAAATTGGGGAAACTACCACACTGTCAATATTGCCATGAATTAGTTGGTTTCTGATTTGTTTTGCTATATTAAAAGGAGACCCAGTTTTGTCCAGATTCCCGTTTTGATCTACCACGTGAAAATTACCTAAATGTATAGTCAAGTTTCCATTCGGTAGTTTGTTTTTCAACATTTGACGTATTTTGTAACTTTCTCTATCGTTGTGATGCAGATCGTAAACTATGTTGATGATTTTTGCTACACAGTCCTCCAAACTAACCAAATTAGAAAAGAAACCATTCAAAACAGTGAAAACAACCAACGCCGATGTTTCACGGTGAACGATATAGTTGTTTTCCAATAATTTGATTTGAATATTGACAATACCATGATCTGAAAAATCTATAAAATCTTTCGATGGTAACGAACTTTCCGAATCCAATGGAACTGGGATTCTCAGATAATAATCAAAATCTATGTGTTCCATTAAGTCCAGGTATAACTTTGTGGCGTTTAGTCTTTGTCGAGTTGTTGGTATCAACCATTTAATTTCTAACTCAGCATCTTGAGATTTCAACTTTGACCCAATGCCTTGTGGAGTTAATCCTGCGGAGTCATGAATTTTTCCTTTTCCTGCCAGCTGTTCAATTTCCTGAAGGAGACTTTGTTCGTGAGTTAGGTTTACCATTCTTCCCCTTCAAGAAATTCTTCATCCTCTTGTAATTGTTTTTCAATATCCTGTTCTGTCCATTTTATAAGATTTTCGGCATAATGTACAACTATTTGTGACTGTGTTCTGTCTTGCAGTGCTTTAAGGTCTTTGATACGTTGCACAAGTAATGGAGTGGGTTCACCGATACTTCTTGAGTGTACTCTTGAAAATATTGCAGCTGTTATACTATCTTGAACTTCTTTGTTTCCTTCGCTATTTATGATAACTGTCTCTACAAGGGAATAAAAAACAGAGTCAGTGTCGAATCCTCGCATTAAATAAGCAGCCCACTGCATCAGTTTGATATCTTCTGAGTCTATCCATTCTTCAAAGAGTCTCTTCATTGCACCATTGATCTTGACATCACCACCACGAGGTTCGTTTTCACTGAGCATGGATGTAAGCAATGTAGGTGCTTCAAATCTAAGCACGTAAGAGGGGGTAAGGACCCAATCTCTCACTCGCTCTAAAGCAGCTATCATATTTTTATCATCCCAGTCAACGTCATTAAATAGATGGTGTGGGTAATAGGGGACAGCATCATACTTAAACATTTTGGAACGGTCAGATTCTTTTTCTTTATAGGTAATCCGCTTCTCAAAAAATTCAATTACCCATATCGGATCGTGTCTGAAAATGGTGTTGAGTACTCGTTCCGATTCATAATCAAGTCGTTCTAAACTCACACAATTTAGCATAATTTGCTTGTATTCTTCTAAATGATTTTCTGGTGAGAGTTGAAGTTTTTTATTTGAGAGTGCTTTGATGGTTTCTCTCATAACTCTTGGGGAATCATCGGTGGATAATCGGACCAAAATTTCAAGGACATGTTCTATTTTCACACCATCAGTATTCGGGTGTATTTGCGCCATGTAAATTCTTTGTACTACATACATACGCAGTTCCGAATCTGATATATCAGACAATAAATCCAAAATTTCCAAATCTTCGTGCTGAATATATTGTTCATTTTCACTTGTCCAAGAAAAACTTTTTGCCACAATACGTTTAGCAACGATACTATCCTGCTTTAAGAGATGTTGAGTTGTCTCGCGTGCTAAAACTTGATCGGACACGCGGATACCACTTAGTAGTCCAGATGCACAATGGGATTCATCAATTTTCCAAGCAAGAATTTCATTTAATAAATTAATTCCATACTTAGGGTTAAGTTCGCCGACTGCTCTGAGTAAAAAAGTGGCACTTCCAGGATTCCACCCTTTTTCCTCCCAAATTCCATCTGTAGGACTTCTATATTCTTTCCCTTCTTCAGCATGTTCTATATATTCCTTCATTAACTTTGAGAGTTGCACTGGGGTGTACTTTGCGATGTATTTTTTCATGAATTCCCTGGTTTTCTCAAGGCTCTCACTGATGTCCCAGGCTCGGAATTTTCCAGTAAATTGACGGTATAAAAGGTAACTTTCACAATTCTTATGTTCCCTGAATTTTGCAAGTAATTCTGCTGCTCTCTTTTTCGGATAACCTTCTATATGTTCGTTTTCTGCATATCCACTTAGGCACTGATCTATTGCATTAAGCACAGTAAAATCAGATTCTACATGGATTCGGTTGACTATTATATCAAACAACCTTGCTTGTTCCTTTTGTAATTGTTCTTGATCTACTTTTTCCATTTGTTGCCGAAATGGGCTTTCCAAAGGATTTATAGCACGACTAATAGAATCTATTGCTTTTGTTCTGACATCTCTATGCTGAGATGTTTTTAGGCAATGTGCAATTATCTCAATTGCTTTTTTACGGAGTCGAATTAATTCGCGGGTATATTTTAAGTGATGCCAACCAAACTTCACAGAACCACCTTCACTGACAATTTCATTGAAATCCAGCGTGAGTAGCGAATCGATAGCACTGAGTAGTGCCAGGCCAAGTGGTCGTATATCTTCTTCTTTCCATTCATCAAAGACATCAAGAGCTTCCATTTGAAATACATTGGGTTTGTTAGTATGGAAACTTGCCATTCTATTTAACAAAGCCTGTGGGGAATCATAATTGGAAAGATTTAGATGTTCCTTCAGAATCAGTTTACGAATCACTTTTAACGTCTTACGAAACCCAGAGAGTGTGTAGACAGTTTTTTGTGCTTCCTTAGCAATTTTTTCTAATAGGTGCTGATGGGTAAGCGTAAATGGTATCCCTAAATTAACTCTTACAAAGTCTTTAGTGTTTGGATTATCCAGAATGATATTGAAAATATCAATTGCATCTTCTGGACGAAAGTAAGAAACACATTCCATATTTTCTATGATATGCTCCCGAAAAGCGTTGTCACTTTTCGATACTTGGGTTTTCAGAGAATCAATATACTCGTCAAGTAGGCTTTTTTCGCCAACGATGACTTCTACACGAGCAAGATTTTTAATGAGATTTATAGGGAAAAGTGGCAGGAATTCATCTAATAGACATGTATGAAAAGAAGATGGTGTTCCATCGGATAGGAAACATGCTTTCCGCAAAATATAATCGCTAAGTGGACCGGGAAACACCCGTTGTTTCCGCCCATATTGAACAAGCAGTCCGTAGTTCTTCAAGGTGTCTCGGTACTGATTTATCTCATATAACTTTACTTCTAAAAGTTCAGACAATTTGTCACTAATTTGTTCGTTTTCAACATCAATAGGTGCTATCCCACTAAGCCAATTAAGCAACTCACGGTGCTTCTTATCAGATTCTGACAAATGTCTACTTAGGATGTCTTCTAAATAGGATTCAAAAGCAAGTTCAACTAATTCATCTTTTGTTAAGCTTATCAGATCGACACCTTTGTTGAACAGATAAATTACCATCACAGCAATTAATGGAGTATCTTTCCCTATTTTTGCTAAGTCATTCAATAGCTCACTGTCTTGGACACGTGTATGTACCTGAATAAATTCTTTGGTTTCCTCAAACAATAGTTTTGGAATTTCAATTTCGCCAATAGCTTGATCTGACAGCGCAGATAAGAAAATTCCTTTCAAAGACGCTTTAAATGCATTCCGTGTTATAAGGATTACCTTAGATTCTTTATATTCTTGACTATTAAGTATTGCTTTGATACCACCAAGGTTGTCTAAGTAGTCATGAGCGTCATCTACAAAGAAGATGTACTTTCTGTTTGGTGGAATATCTCCTAAAGCATTTTCAAAACTATCTTCGGCAATTTGAACAAATAAAGGTTCATACTCATGATGTTTTTGTTCAACCGTTTTAGCAAATTCAATTGCAAGTTGAGTTTTGCCGATTCCCCCGCTACCATACATGACTAACAATCTTTTGTCAGTGTCCTGAACAAAATCATGAAATTCATGTATCTTATCTTCTCGTCCAAAGGTATCGTAGTCGTATCGCAAAAGTTTATGTTTACCGTCAATTTTGTCGCGAAACATATCCTGCCAAGCAAGAAATACTGGCAAATGCGGATCTCGGAATGAATTTAAAATGTAAGGAAACTCATCAATCATCGTGATAAGGTCTTCCGCATCCCAACAAGTCAACGTAAATGTATATCCTTTTTCATTTTTTGCATCTTCAATTTTGCCTATGTTACCCGCTGTAAGCAAGGTATTGGTCATCAAAACATAATGTTCACATTTCCCCTCATTCGCTTTATCTAACTCGCCTTTCTTAGTCTTTGTGCCTTCCATCATACGAATAAGACTTTTACGAGCGTATTTTTTATCTTTTGTCGGATCAAAGAACTTGTACTGAAAAATCCAACGTCCACTTCTTTCATTACCTTTTCTATCCTTATAACTCCCGTTGAATTCTGCATCAATACCTTTATCACGTCCTTCTGCCCCGTAAACTGTTACAAAGGAGGACACCTCTTTTTTAAGGAAAAGATTGCAAAATCTCTCAAAATCTTTTGGGGACTTGATGAAATCAGATAATTCTTTTTTCATTTTCGTTTTCCCTAAAGTTTAACAAAAAGGAACGTTTCAGAAAAGATATTTCTTTATTTAACCAATATTGCACGCCAGCAAATAACCTGTTAATATTTTAACACACGCGGTAACAGATATCAACATATTTTCAACACTACAACTGAGTCATTCAATTCTTATAAGGCATTTTGTGCAAGGATTTTTGTGCTTGACCAATTCCAAGAGATATTCAATTTTTCAATAATTCCTCCCTTTACCAAAAATCTGCGTCAATCTCCAACTTTTCCTGCAAACTTATTGGAAATATATTGGATATCTATTGTTCCAAACACCGCAAAAACTTCTAATCACACGCCAAAATGAGGCATAATATCAATATGAAAAACAAAACCAATCCCCGAAACACAAAATACACAGACCGCAAAACATGCAGAATACAAGGAAAACCGTGAATCTTCAATAAAGATGAAAAATGAAAAAATTAAAATTTTTAAAAAACGAGAAAAACACCTATAAACCTATACTGAGACTGGATTTATAGCGAATTTAAGAAATATACCACGGTATGAAAAATCATACCGTACGGTATGATTTTGAGTAGAGGTGATTTACAAATCACGACCCGTAGTGGCAATTTCCTGATCGCCATTTTTCACTAAAACGGGTCAAATACCTAAGACTAAATAACTCTGGTTGCCTCCATTTTTACCTGCAAAAAATGTCAAGATATGCTAAAATAGATATAAAATAAGGACACAGCACAATGAAAAACCGCATTCTGATTGGCTGCCTATTGCTTTTATCTATAGCCAGTGTAATCTTTCAATATCATTACCGTGTAGAAGCAGATTCACGTACGGAGCAGAACGCAACCGATACACCTTTTTCCCATGACCTATTTAATCAGGTATTGCAAGAACACGTTGACAAAGGAAAAGTTGACTACACAAAACTGAAAGCGAACCCAGAAAAACTGGAAGCATATTTGGATATGTTGGCAGTTGCAAACCCTGCAGAGATGCCTTACAACGCGCAGCTGGCATTTTGGATTAATACATACAATGCCCTTATCATAAAAGGCGTTATAGACCACTACCCAACAAAGAGTGTGCGAAAGGTGAAACTGTTCGGAGGGTTTTTCTCTCGGTTGAAGTTTCAGGTGGCGGGAGAAAAATACTCACTCAATCAGATTGAACACGACATCATCCGCAAAGAATTTGTTGACCCGCGAGTTCATTTTGCGCTCGTGTGTGCGTCAAAAAGTTGTCCACCTTTAGAAAACACTGTATATCTTCCTGAAACAATTGAAGATCAATTGGACGCTGTCACACTCAAGTTTGTTACCGATCCAGAAAAGGTCAGATTAGACAGAGCGAAGCACAGAATCTATCTCTCAAAGATTTTTAAATGGTATAAGAAAGATTTTACGGAAGGCTACGATGGCGTAGCAGATTTTCTCGCCGACTATCTACCTTCCGAAGACGCTGAATTTGTATTAGCAAAAGATGTTAAGTTTCACTATTTAGATTACGATTGGACACTGAACGATAAAAAATGAAAGGGAATGTTGGTTATCTTCGGAAACCAACGTAGAAATAATATGATAAATACCGCTGTTATTGGTTATGGATATGCCGGACGTGCTTTTCACTCCTATCTTGTTGGTTTAGCAGATGGGTTAAATTTATATGCGATTGCAACGCGGAATGAAGAACGCCGCGAAGCTGCACGCGAGGCATACCCAAACACACAGACATATCAAACAATAGATGAAGTTATTGCTGATGAGAACGTTGATCTTGTTGTGTTAGCAACGCCGCACGACACGCATGCCGAACTCGCTATTAAATCGATGGATGCTGGGAAACACCTCGTCACAGACAAAATCATGGCGATGAACACCGCTGAAGCAGATGCGATGATAGCTGCAAGCGAACGCAATAATGTCATGCTCAGCGTTTTTCATAACCGCCGCTGGGATTGGGACTATCTCACCGTCAAAAAAGTTATCGCTGACGGTCTGCTCGGAACACCCTATCTTTTCCAAGTAGCGATTATGCGTTACGGTGCACCCGGTGGTTGGCGAGGCGTTAAAAGTCAAAGTGGCGGCATTCTTTACGATTGGCCTGCACACTTTGTAGATCAGGCACTGCAGTTCGGAGAAGCACCCGTTGAATCTGTCTATTGCGATATTCACTACAACACAAAATGGGACACAGATATTGGGAACTACGCGAACCTCATCATTAAGTTTGAAAACGATATGCGGTATCAAATTGAGATTGGCAACCTGTCTAAAGCAGAGAAGCCACGTTGGTATGTTGTCGGTGATGAAGGCGGTTTAATCAAATACGGCTTGGATCCACAAGAGGGACCGATGCGTGATGGAGACATTGATGCAGCAGAACAGGACCCCGCGAACTATGCAAAAGTCTGGACAGCCGCAGGTGGTGAAAATCGTGAACTTGTTATTGAGAGTGTACGTGGCACATGGAAATCTTACTATCAGAACATTGCAGATGTGCTAAACAAAGGCACTGAATTGGTCGTTAAACCAGAAGAAATGCGTAAGGTCATGCAGGTGTATGATGCCGCCATGCAATCTGCTGAAACAGGACAGACAGTAAAAATAGGATAAGTATTCTGTAGGAGCGATCTCCGAATCGCGACCTCTTCTGTAGGAGCGATCTCCGAATCGCGACCTTTACCCAAAAAATTTCGGTAGACACTCCACTACATATCCAAAAACTGTTCAAATTATAGACAGTGGTGTTCATTTTCTAACCAATTCTTATTGTAATTTCCGTGAATTAGAACTACTACACCCGTTTTGTCTTGGCATCGTATTTGCTTAAACATTACTAAAACAACTTTTCATAGGAGAAAAAGATGAGAATGAAAAACATGATTGGGTTAATGTTGATATTGCTATTTGTCTGTGTTACCGTACATAGCGATTCACACCCACACGCAGTAGAAGATGCAGCGAAATATGAAAAATTAAACAAACAAGTCATCGCCAGTATTGACAAGGGATTAGAGTGGCTAAAGACACAGCAAAGAGAAGATGGCCTCTTTGAGGGCAGTCCTGGAGAGGGGCATCCTGGAATAACCGCCCTTGCAATCACGGCATTTTTGCGGCATCCACAGAAGAAATATTCAGATGAAAAACATCCCTTTATTCAGAAGGCAATTGATGCATTAATTGCTATGCAGCATGAGAACGGTGCAATTTACGATGTGAACAAGCAACCCGCACTACCTAATTATACGACTTCTATCTCGGTGATGGCACTTTCCTCAACAGCAAATCCAAAGAAATATGAAGATGTTATTAAAAAAGCACAAGGTTTTATAAAAAGTCTTCAAATTCAAGATGAAGAAAGCGTATATTACGGTGGTATCGGCTACGGTAGTCGAGAATCCGTACACGATCTTTCTAACCTGAACCTTGCTATCCAAGCGTTGAAAGAGAGCGGTTCCGATGATGATGAAGTCTGGAACAAAGCGATAAAGTTTCTTGAACGCACCCAGAACCGTAGTGAGAGCAACGACCAGAAGTGGGCAGGCAACGATGGTGGATTTATCTATTCACCTGACGGTGAAAGTAAAGCAGGCACAGATGAAGCTGGCAGTCCGCGTTCCTATGCCAGTATGACGTATGCTGGATTGTTGAGTTTCATCTACGCAAACGTTGATAAAAATGACGAACGCGTGAAATCTGCTGTGCAGTGGATAGGAAAGCACTTCACAGTTGAAGAAAACTACGGGATGGGAGCACAAGGTCTCTATTACAACTATCACACGATGGCAAAAGCGTTGCGTCTATACGGAAAAGATACCATTATTGATGCGAAAGGTGTCTCCCACGATTGGTACCAAGAACTCGCTGAAAAATTGATTGAAGTTCAGAAACCTGATGGATCCTGGATGAATGAGAACAGCCGCTGGATGGAAGCACTTCCTGTGTTGGCAACCAGTTATGCAGTTCTCTCACTTGATACTGCTTACCCAAACGAAAAATAAGATACAACTTCACCTCACAAGGCGGATTTCTATATCCGCCTTTTTCTTCCTACCCGATTTCTATATCTTTTTATGTTTAACGTGAGTTTGATAATTAAAACTGGTAGATAGAGAACGCCTTTGTTATGATG
>JAPPMR010000747.1 GCA_028818995.1 Candidatus Poribacteria bacterium
GGGTTGAGTTTACGAAACCCGACATGATCGCACTGTCACACTAAGATTGTCGGGTGTCGCTTCGCTCTACCCGACCTACAATGCGACTATAAAATATTAACGTTTGCAATAAAATGCACAGAAAAACTGAAAACTGAATAATCCTGGAAAATTTTGGCTGATATATTCAGTCTTCGGGTTTTTCTCAATATCTTAGATCGAGTCGCGACCATTAGTAGAGTATCCACCTTTATATTGTAAGTCGCGATTCGGAGATCGCTCCTACCGAAATATATCGTATTGTAGGGGGGAACTCCGATTCCCGACTATTCCTTATACCTAAATTTTAAACTAAACACTCCATTAGGTTGCTCCTACAAAGAATCAACCCAACAAGAAATGAAATGTCAACTTTTTAGAATTCTCCAGTTTACCGAATTACAATGGTTTTCTACCAAAAACACCTTGAAAAAAATGAAAAAATATGACATAATTCTTAAACAAAGAAATTATTTTATCCCGTGTGTTGATATATCGCAGATTATAGCAGGCAGATGTCATCGCACACCGAATAAAGGAATGGATACGCAATATGCCACTTGGTAGGAAAATACGTTATGGAATGGTAGGCGGTGGACCAGATGCGTTCATTGGGGCTGTGCATCGTAAAGCTGCTGCACTTGATGGAGAAATAGACTTAGTTGCTGGCGCATTTTCATCCTCACCTGAAAAATCACGGCAGCAGGGGGCAGAACTCTTTCTTGATGAAAACAGAGTTTACGGTTCGTATAAGGAGATGGCAGAAAAAGAGAGTCAACTCCCTGAAGGTGAACGCATAGATTTTGTCTCAATCGTCACACCGAATCACGTTCATTTTGATGTCGCAAAAACCTTCATAGAGGCAGGATTCCACGTTGTCTGTGATAAACCGATGACAACAACAGTAGAAGATGCCGAATCCCTCTGTCGTCTTGTTAAGTCACATGATGTAATCTTCGCGCTGACCCACAATTATACTGGCTACCCGATGGTGAAACAAGCACGTGAACTGATAAAAGAAGGAAAACTCGGTACGATACGTAAGATTGTAGTTGAATATCCGCAAGGATGGCTCTCCACATTTTTGGAAAATGAAGGAGCGAAGCAGGCAGTTTGGCGGACAGACCCAAAACAGGCAGGGGCATCATCGTGTATTGGAGACATCGGCTCACACGCAGAGAATTTGGCGCACTACATCACAGGGCTTGAAATGGAAGAGATTTGCGCTGACATGACCACATTCGTAGAAGGTCGTCTGTTAGAGGATGATGGCAACCTATTAGTCCATTATGAAAGTGGTGTTCGTGGCATCTTGTTTGCTTCACAAATTTCCGTAGGTGAAGAAAATAATCTACGTATCCGTGTTTATGGAACAGACGCATCATTGGAATGGCATCAAGAAAATCCGAATTATCTTTCTGTGCGTTTTCCTGACGGACCTGAACAGGTCTATAAACGCGGTAATGATTACCTTGCAGAAATTACACAACACAATTCTCGTATTCCGTTTGGACATCCAGAGGCATTTATTGAGGCATTCGCAAATATCTATGTCAATGCTTCTCGCACAATGGCAGCGAAGATAGCAGGAGAGTCACCTGGTGAATTTGACACCGATTTTCCAACGGTTCAAGACGGTGCTCGCGGTGTCCATTTTATTAATACTGCAGTAGAAAGTGGCAAACAGCGCGGCTGGGTTGATGCAAGTTATACACCTCCAGCGTAAGAAAAGCACTATAAATTATCGGGTTTGAAAACCCTCCTATACAGAACAAAGGAGACATAATATGGCAAGACCTGTGACTCTGTTTACAGGACAATGGGCAGACTTAACACTTGAAGATTTAGCGAAGAAAGCCAGTGAGTGGGGATATGACGGTTTGGAACTCGCTTGCTGGGGAGACCACTTTGAGACCGATAAAGCACTTTCTGATGATAGTTACTGCCAAGGCAGACATGATCTGCTCGCAAAATATGGATTGAAGGTTTGGTCAATTAGTAATCACCTCGTTGGGCAAGCAGTTTGCGATAATATTGATAGTCGACATCAAGGAATTATATCAGAACAGATTTGGGGCGATGGTGATCCCGCTGGTGTTCAAGAACGTGCTGCAGAAGAGATGAAAAACACGGCACGCGCCGCAGCGAAACTCGGTGTTGACGTTGTTAACGGCTTTACAGGAAGTTCTATCTGGCATCTGCTCTACTCATTCCCACCGGTAGACCCTGAACAGATAGATGCTGGCTTCCAAGATTTTGCTGACCGTTGGAATCCGATTTTTGATGTATTTGATGACGTCGGTGTTAAGTTCGGTCTTGAAGTCCATCCTACTGAAATCGCATTTGACATCGTGACCGCGGAGCGTGCTATTGAAGCACTTGATGGCAGAGAAACCTTTGGTTTCAACTATGACCCGAGTCACCTCGGATATCAAGGCGTTGATTATGTTGCATTCATTGAACGGTTAAGTGATCGCATCTATCACGTCCACATGAAAGATGTCTGGTGGGCAGAAACACCACGTTTGTCGGGTGTATTCGGTGGACATTTGAACTTCGGAGATTCAAAACGTTTCTGGGATTTCCGCTCTATCGGACGCGGCAATATCGATTTTGAAGAGATCATCCGTGCCTTGAATAATATCGGTTATGACGGACCACTTTCCATTGAGTGGGAAGATAGCGGAATGGATCGCGAGCATGGCGCGCGTGAAGCGTGTGGTGCAGTAAAAGGCTATGATTTTGAACCTTCTGCTGTTGCCTTTGACGCAGCTTTTGAAGAATAAAACAGTGACAGGCAGATATGAAAATATCTGCCTGTTTCATATTAGGACAGATTGATGGCGAAGGGTTCTGTTTCTTCATCTGAATCTCGGACGTTTTATGATAGACAGACCGGGACGCGTATCCGTCAAGTTACCACCGCATCTGCCCATCACCATCATCCGTTTTTTATTATTCCAGCGTATGATGACGCGATGCAGCGATTGATTTTTGTATCACACCGTACCGGCTCACCGCAGATTTTTGCTGAAGAACGAAGTACTGAGGAACTACGCCAGTTGACAGACAGACCCGATTTAAGCGAATGGTCGGTACATCCTTCGCACAATGGGAAATCGGTGTTTTTCACCGCTGGTACAAGCGGTTGGCGACTCGATTTGGAAACGTTGGAAGAGCGAGAATTGGTTAACTTCACAGCAACTGAAATGCGTGATGAGGGAATGATCGCTGCTGCAATGGGAACAACCGCACTTAGCCATGATGATAAATGGTGGGCAATCCGATTCAAAGCAGGCACTGAGTCTGCGCTTGCTATTGTTGATACGGATACGGGTGATCACGAAATCATCCTTCGCAGAGATAGTATCGCACATCTTCAATTTTGTCCTGATGATTCTAACCTGCTCTATTATGCAGGTCCGCTAACCGACCGCGTGTGGGTTATTCATCGGGATGGTTCAGGAAACCGAAGGCTTTATGCACGCAATGTAGAAAAGAATGAGTGGATCACGCATGAAACATGGATACCTGGCACGCGTGAACTTGCTTTTGTTGATTGGCCGCGAGGTGTGAGATGTGTGAATGTTGACACCGAAGAAGAACGACAGGTAACGACATTCAACGCATGGCACGCTATTTGCAACAAAGATGGGACTCTTATGGTTGCAGATACCAATTTCCCAGACATCGGTATCCAAACTTATGACCCGTGTGATGGAATTGGTGAACCGAAAACACTCTGTTATCCGAGTGCTTCTTCTATCGGCGAACATTGGAATGGACCTTTTCCTTATGCAGACGGTCCTATTACAGTCTATGCACCGCAGCATACACATTCGCATCCATCTTTTAGTCCAGATGGAAAGTATGTCGTGTATACATCAGATAGAAGTGGTTTTGCCCAAATATATGAAGCAACTCTTGAAAATGTATAATTTTATTGTAAATCCGATATAGGATTTAAGTTTAGCCGTAAATTGGTTGAACGTAAGTGAACCATAGGTGCAATTTAAGAGATAAATCCTTGTATTTTGTGGATGCTATAGCCCCAGAGGGGCGAAATGTTTATAGACCGTGGGACCACCCAGATATAAGCCCCAGAGGGGCGAAATGTCTATAAATAAATTTCATATTAGTGCCAAAAATGTTTTGTTACCTTTGCCGTCGTATAAGGAATATAAAATTTCCAAAATTTAATACAAGTATAAGAAACCGTAAGTAGAAAAACCAATTAAAACATACCAACAAATAGGAGAAAAAAATGCCAGTTGTAATACCCCGCCTCATCGTTGAGGTTTTTCAACACACAAACTTTCGTGGTAGGATGGGATATGTTTTAGAACCGATTCCACATACAGGTAGGATCGGATTCCAAGACAACATATCCTCTCTTAGAGTTTTCAAAGGTCCTAATTTTTCGGGAAGTCCAAATTACAAGGCACTTCTTTATCAGCATGTGAACTATAAAGGAAAGAAATTGCCGCTCGGTCCCGGATTTTATCCAAACATACATGATGTAGCATTCAACTTCGCTGACAGGATTTCCTCAATTAACTTCGGTTCCACTATTGATGTAGTCGGACCGGAATGGGGCACTGTGCCGTTGATCGTTGAATGTTATGAACATGTTGAATTTAGAGGGAAAAAGATTACGATCTTACGAGATATAGCGAACCTCCGGGACCCACAGGGCGGCACATGGTTTGAAGACCGAATTTCGTCTATTCGCATGTTTAAAGGTCCTGATTTTCCACCTGATGGGGCAGAGGTTATCTTTTATGAACACCCTGATTTTGAAGGGGACAAATTGCATATCCGAATGGAACCATCGGAATTCAAGAAGGAACTGCCAAACTTACATCTGCTGCCGCAAAGTTTTGGTGATTCTATCTCCGCTATAAAAATTGAAGGATGGGCATCATCAGGTGAATTTACTGAGATGGTGTTTGATGATGAATTTATCGGAAACGATATGCGTCCAGAATGGCAATGGGTAGACCCCCAAGGTGGTGGTGCATGGACCGAACGTCAAGGCTATCTCGAAATGCGGACAGACCCCGGACAAGACTTATGGCACGGTCCAAACGGCAGAGGTGGAGATATGGATGCTCCCCGACTCCTGATGGAGGTTACAGAGGACTTTGCTATAGAAACCCGTATGCGTATTTCACCGCAACTCAGAGAGCACGGCGGTTTAATTATATGGAAAAATGAAAATCAGTTCCTCCGATTAGAAAAAACCTCCGGACCGCATGCTTTCCGAGGGGATGTCCGTTTTGAAAGGCATGTTAATCGCCGGTTTGGTCTTGTCGCCCGTGGTGGAATGCGGAATGTACGTGAACTTTTTCTACGACTTGAACGTCGAGGTAATCAGTTCTCCGCTTTTGCCAGTCAAGATGGAATCCATTGGAAAGGCGTGGGAGTTACTCGCGTTGCAATGGGGCCTCGGGTCCAAGTCGGAGTACACGCGCTCTGTCCCGGAAATATTCCGCCCACTTTAACGAGATTTGACTATTTCCGCCTCTTTAAACGGAGAAGTGAAGCCGCGCAATATCGTCCAATTGTTGCAGAGCAGGTTGACGAACGGTCTGACGAAGAAAGCGTACGCGAACTTGCCGATGAACGCCGCCGCGCTATGCGAGATGTATTTTAGAAGCCAGTTCTATTAAAAAACATCAGAATTAGCGTAGGTAAGTTTCACAGATTTTTATACAAGTTCAAGCCTGCTCCACTGCAGACAAAATATGTCTTCACGGAGCAGGCACATTTTGCAATATTTTGATTGTCAGGTAAGTTTCCAGAAAGTATAAACGTAGCAATCGTTAACTCATTAAAGGAGACATTACAATGCAAAACATAAGATTATCTTACGCAATTTCAATCCTTTTCCTACTTCTCATAGTATTGACACATCCTGCCAATGCTGTCGTCGGCGCAATTGAAGACGGCTTAGTCGCCTACTGGTCATTTGATAAAGACACAGTGCAAATCGCAAAACAAGCTGAGGATATATTCTCGGGACTTGCCGCTATGGTCAAAGGTGATCCGGAACTTGCTCCCGCTGGTGATTGTAAAGTCGGTGAATGCATCCTATTTGACGGTGTTGACGACAATTTACTCGTTGAGGATTCAAACCCACCGAAAATTGACCGTGAGTGGGATGAAATCACGATGGAGTGTTGGGTTAAAATAAATGCTTTAGATGATAGTTGGAATCGGATCATTTCACTTGATGACCAGCCGACTAACACAAAAGTTGTAACGCTGTATTACGATGACGATGACAATCGGCACGGATTTTTTGTCAAAGTAGATGATAAAGCAACACAAGCTGCTCAACATCTGATTCAGGAAGATATACCACTTGGAGAATGGCTACATCTCGTTGGTACTTATGATGGGTCTACTGCACACTACTATGTTAATGGAAAACTTGAAAAAAAGCATACAGTAGCAGGTGGAAAAATTGCAAAAGGCGGCCTCAAACTTTGTATTGGAGACAGAACGGATGGCGTTAATGCTGATGCTATTCAAGGGTATGTTGACGAATTCCGTATCTATGACCGGGCACTCACCGCAGCAGAAGTGCAGAAAAACATGAGGGCTACAGGACTTGATGTGAGTCCTACTTCAAATCATTTGAGTGTTACATGGGGACAAATCAAAGCGAGACGAAAATGAAGTAGTAAACATGTCTGTTTTTAGAAATTGCGAAAAAAGAAAGGAAGACTCTATAAAAATAGGAGAAATATTTTGAAATCGTTTTGGATTCAGTTAACTCTTGTAACTGTTGTGGGGGTGCTTACCTACAATGTTTTCAGTTATGCAGAAGATGCCGAGGAATGGATGCCAGATGTGAACCTGCGGCAAGCAGTACGCGAGACGTTGGAACTAACAGCAGACGAATCTTTGAGAAAAGATCAGATGCAACAGATTGTGTCTCTATATCTGAAGGACAAAGGCATTTCTGACATCACGGGCTTGGAGTTTGCGACGAATATCACAGAACTTGATATTAGTCAGAATCCAATAACAGACTTGCGCCCATTGTCTAATTTGACGCAATTAATAGGGCTCCATTTCTGGCACTTCCCCGGAAACTCTACAAATCTTGACCTGCGTCCTTTGGCATCTCTTATCAACTTAGAAGTGACCACTTTTGAAGGGAACGGCATCTCAGATATAACCCCGCTGGCAGGACTGAAGAAGCTCCGCGAGTTATATCTCACAAATAACCGGATTGAGGAGGTTCATTCGCTCGCGGGACTCATCAATTTAGAAATACTTTTTCTCGAAGGTAATGGGATTACGGATATAAGCCCGTTGTCTAACCTGAAGAAACTCCGTATTCTACATCTAAAATATAACAACATCCAAGATCTCTCTCCAGTTTCAGATCTAAATCTTTCGGAATTTTCCTACCACTCCATCTGTGATTTTTCGACACCAGGCCCCTCCATCACGGAACGTATTCAGAACAGGGATTTTCCATCTATAATCGGATTCTGGTCTGAAGAGTCACCCAAATATGATTTTCAGTATGGTTCCTTTTTAGGTTTATTTTGGAACCATTTTCTATACCAGGGCTTAGCCACTCATCTTACTGGTGATATTCAGAAAGCAAAAGAAATCCGTCAACAGCTTCTTAAAGACAATCCCAACACGCTTTTTGTCGCTGAAGTTCGAGTTCACAACCAACGTCCTTCAAAGGAAGCATCTGCTTATTTTCCAATAGATTCTGACTTTTTCCTGAAGGATAGTAGCGGCGAGATTCTCAGGAACAATAATGGGGAATACGTCATGAATATCTTGAATCCGGATTTACAAGACCTACTGATTGAACGAATAGTCGGTTTTGCAAAGTGTGGTATCTTTGATGGAGTCGAATTAGATTGTTTCCTTGGCCACGGTGTTCAGTGTGGCGGTGCCCCTGCCGGACCAGAAGAAGCGATAATTGCGGCATACATCCGAATATTACGTGAGGTTCGCGCGCAGGTCCGAGATGACTTTTTAATAATATTAAATGGCGCTCATACGAAGCTTAGACACTATGCTGAATTTATCAACGGTTCCGCTATGGAATATGGGAAAGACTCTCTGGGTAGCCGTGAGGAAACATATAAACGACTTCAGTTATTCGATGAAGTCTTGACATGGAATGAGGAAAATTTCAGAGAACCTGTTGTTAACTGGGCACATGGGCCTCTATATCCATCCGAACCCCCCGACAGCCCTGATAACCAGCGTAGCATGCGTCTACTTACAGCAAGAGGTCTCACACTTTCTGATGGTTATGTCCTTGTGGGATATGTAGCGAACTTTTGGCAGAGATGGCTTGATGATACACTCAATTACTGGTATCCGTTCTGGGATGCTCCTCTCGGTCACCCTATTGGCGAAAAAGGGAAACAATACGACAACCGCGAGGACATCTTCATCCGCGAGTTTACCAACGGCTGGGTAGTCTATAATCGCAGCAAGCAAGCACAGTCGATAGAACTCCCAATGCAAGCCACCGGTGTGCATTCCGGTATCACCAGCAAACAACATACAGTGCCAGATTTAGATGGTGAGATATATCTAAAACAGGAAACTGGACTTCCTGCGGATGTGAATGGCGATGGTGTCGTGAATATACAAGATTTAGTGATTGTGGCGAATGCGTTTGGAGAGGCAGAACCGGATGTCAATGGTGATGGTGTTGTGAATATTCAGGACTTGGTTATTGTGGCGAATGCGTTTTGAATAAGGAAACATCCAGTTTGAGACACAATAAATTGGCGATCACAAATGTATTTCTAACGATTTAATATCTCAGAAATATGAGATAATGGAGAAATTTATGGAAAACATCGGGATTGGCGTTATCGGATGCGGCGGCATGGGCAGAAGCCTCGCAAATGGCGCACACGCTGTTGAAGGGATTGAGGTTATCTGTGTCAGTGACCTACAAGAGGAATTAGCAAAAACACTTGCAGATAACCTCAACACAAAATACACGACAGATTATCATGAATTACTGGCGAATGACAACATTCAGGCGGTACTAATTGCTTCACCCCCGTTTCTACATGCACAGATGGCAGTTGATGCTGCGAATGCGGGTAAACACGTTTTCTCAGAGAAACCGATGGCACCGACGTTAGAAGATTGTGATGCGATGATCGCTGCGGCGTCAGAAAACGATACTAAACTCACAATCGGTTTAGTCTGTCGTTACCATGCCACGCATTCCAAAGTTCGAGAAATAGTACATAGTGGTGAACTTGGCGCACCGGTCAACATGATGGTGCATCGTATCGGTGGACCGTGGGGTGGTGGAAATCGTGTGCCTTGGCGTTTGGTACGTGAAAAATCTGGTGGAAGTCTCATGGAAATCAATGCTCACGAGATTGACTTTATGCGATGGACATGTGGAGATGTGTCAAAGGTGTACGGAGTTGGCGGACAATATATACATGAACATACAGATTATCCAGATGTAGTGCTTGCATCGTTAAACTTTAAAAACGGCGCTGTAGGATTGCTGCATTCCAGCCATGCTGCTGCAGTTGGCGGGTATGGCGGGCGAGTAGATTGTGAAAAAGGCTCCATATACTTCCCACAAATCTGGGGTGGCGATGCTGCAATTCAAATTAAACCTTTTGAGAGTGAAGGTAGAAGCATTAAGATTAGCGATATTCAGGTGCCGCCTCCTGTCCAACAAGAAATTCGTGTTTTTGTAGAAGCAGTCCGAAACGACACAACGCCACCGATTACTGGTGCTGATGGACGTGCTGCAGTTGAAATTGCCTTAGCAGCATATAAATCCGTTGAAATCGGAGAACCTGTTGCATTACCATTATAGAGGGGAGAAAAGAATGAAAATATCTGTATGGGATGGTGGACTTTCAGATACCTATCTGAAACAGGTTACACAACTTGGTGCTGACTGTATTGATTTTGGGAACGGTGGCTCTTTTCCCGGTGTTAAGGAACAAGGATATCCTGATTTAGACGAACTGCTGAAGATGAAAAAGCAGATTCGTTCTTACGGTTTAGACATCAATCGGGTGACTCTTCCCAACATCACAGAAAAGTTTATGAAAGGACAACCCGATGGCGAAAAGGAATTAGAAAATACGTGCAACGCACTCAAAGTATTTGCCGAAGCAGGTGTCCCGATCGCGCGCCAACGGTTTTGGGGTGATACATTTGATTTTTTAATGACACGTTATTCTGCTGTACATCGAGGTGGTTATATTTCACGCGGAGAAAGCCGCGCTGCAACACAAAACCCACCTCCCACTCCGACAATGGAAGAACTTGAAGAATGGTGGAAACGATTCTGTGAGGTCTACGGTGCATTAGTGCCTATTGCTGATGAACACGATATCAAACTTGCCATTCACCCATCAGATGTGCCGAATCCAGATACACCCCTCGGTGGTCTCGGATTTCATCGCGTGATTGATGCCTTTCCAAGCAGAAATGTCGGTTACCTTTATTGCTGTGGTACCCGTGCAGAGGCGGGGGGCAGTACAATTGTACTTGATGAGATTAACAACTACGGACGAAAAGGACGCATTTTTATGGTTCACCTGCGGAACGTGCGCGGCAGCCTCGCAACAGCAGGCGCATTTGAGGAGACGCTCCTTGACGATGGCGACATGAATATGTTCAAGATTGTGCGAGAACTACAAAAGGTCGGATTTGATGGATGTATCAATGCCGACCATATTCCAAGGTTAGAAGGTAATGTAGGGTTAGCCTACTCAGTTGGTTACATCAAAGCAATATTTGCAGCGTTGGCAGCATAGCCTCTTACAATTTTAGGATAAATTTTGCCATGTTCAAACAGATACTATGGATTACAGGCGTTTTCATTCTGCTCATTTCAACACTTGCACACTCGAAAATCGTATTCACATCTACCCGAGATGGAATTCTTGAAATCTATGTAATGAACGATGACGGTAGTCGTATCCAAAGACTCACGCACAACAAGCTTGGTGAACACAATCCAGTCTGGTCACCAGATGGTGAAATGATCGCTTTTACAAGAAATTTAAGCCCGGTTTTTCAGGATCCCCAATTAGACATTTTCATTATGGATGCAGATGGTCGCAATCAACGCAATCTCACCCAGCATCCCGCAAGAGACGATGATGCAACATGGTCACCCGATGGACGACATATCGCATTCACCAGCAGTCGTAGCGGAAGAAATGAAATATATACAATTAACATCTTCAGTGGTAAGATTAAACAACTTACTCACCACAAAGATAATAATGCCTTTGGAATTAAGGGTATTATTGTAATGGGCTTTCCAGTTGATGGCTTTGCTTATGAACCATGTTGGTCTCCAGATGGGAAATATATCGTTTATAACCAGTATGGTATCGGACAAGTTGGATCCATCAACATAATTGATGTCAAAACCAAGCAAAAAAAGCAACTTATACAAAAAATACCTCATCTTTCGGAAAGACATCCTCGCTGGTCCCCAGATGGAAAGTATATTCTATACCATGAGGAGAATTCCAAGGACGCATTTGCCAATGTAGATCTGAACAAACCACTCTTTATATTAGATATTATTAGGTTGACGACAGATCGATTAGTTATAGTTGACGTGGACGGTATCGAACAACCTAAATTGGCTATCCCCGAGGAATGGTTAGTAGGTTCTAAAACAAGTTGGTCTCCGGATAGCAAAGAATTCGTTTTCTCAGCAACACCGCAGCGGGGGGTTAGTAGTTCGGATATTTTTCGCTATAATCTTGCCACACATGAAATTGTAAATCTCACTAATCGCCTTAAGTCTGATGACAATCCAAATTGGTTAAATCGGACGTTATCAGTTACTCCTGCTGGAAAGATCGCAACGCAGTGGGGACAGATAAAGAAGTAGGTTTCTCTAATTTAGAAGTTTACTATAGGAGCAATTATCTATGCAGAGACAAATACTATGGATAGCAGCTGTTTTTATTCTGCTCATTACAACGCTCGCGCAGGCGAAAATCGTATTCACGTCTTCCCGCGATGGCACACTTGAGATCTATACGATGAACAATGATGGAAGTCGTGTTCAGAGACTGACAGACAACCAGTTATCTGATAGTAGCCCAGTCTGGTCACCGGATGGAAAACAGATTGCCTTTACAAGAGATATAGATGC
>JAPPMR010000579.1:0-6228 GCA_028818995.1 Candidatus Poribacteria bacterium
TGCTGTCTCCAAATACCCTTTTGCGAATTCAGGTTCGGCGAGGTCTTTTAGCAGAAAGTCTTTAAAAGGGATTGTGCACTGTTCGAGTTTCGTGTCTATGCTCATTGCGACTGCTCCTTTGTTTGCTGAATAAAGTCGTTCCAATAGTTTTGTGCTCTGGTGATGTCTCGTCGTTGGGTGCCTTTTGTTCCAGCACATAGTAGAATGACAACGGTATTTTGAAAGCTGCCGAAGTAAATTCGGTATCCGGGTCCGTAACGTATCCTCAATTCATATAAATCCTGATTCAACCGTTTAAAATCGCCAAGGTTCCCGGTTTCTAAGCGGGTAAGTCTGGTAGAGATGATTGTCCTCAATTTTTCATCTTTAATCTGTGCGTACCATTGTCGGTAGGGTGCACGTCCGTTTGGCGTGGTGTAGATGCGTATTTCTCTGGGGTGGATTTGCATATTTTAAGTATAGCGTATTTCTGCGGATCTGGCAAGGATTTTCTCTCATCGTTTGGCATAAATCCATTCTCGGATTTTCTGCATTTCGTCTAAATTTTCTTGGAGAAAAGCGTCCTTTGTATAAATCACTTTATACTCAAAATGGGCCTCCGGTTGCAACTTTGCCAGACGTTGGACTGCCTTCTTTTTTGCCACTACATCCGGGTGGCCGCGTTCATTTTCGGATTTAATCTCAACGATGTAGAATTCTCCTGTGTTCTTGACAATCACAAAATCGGGAAAATAGCGGTGATAATTGTTATCAGTACCTTTGTATTCAAAATGGAAATCGGTTTTCTTGGTATTCGTTAAACTTCCGGTAAATAGAAGGACTTCAACATCTGAAATGGATTGGTTCAAGGTTGATAAAATCGTTTTAAAGAAGTGCTGCTCCGGGCCGCTATCAAAATCATAGGGCGTATAATGATAACTCACATCATGGTCGTCATCTAAGTCATCTTCGCTGAGCAGCAGGTCAGCCTTACTCTTACGGAGACGTACCTTGTGAACGTAGGAGCCGTCGGTATCATCTTTTTCAAAAAGTAAATTGCCATCATCATCGTGGATACGGATCAGCGCGAGGTGTTCTGCAATATGTTCCTCAATCACTTCGTAATCTTGCTGCTGGTCTTCGACCTGTTTACATAGCGGATCGAAGTGTTTGTATGGGATTTGCCCCTCTGGATACAATTTTTTAAGGCTCTTGAGGGTTTCCATCATAGAGAGGTGATAGTTTGTTGCGAGTCGTCTCGCGAGTGTATAGCAATCCGTTGTCTGATTCGTTATCTCAACTTCGTCTTGTGCGCCTAACGCTGTTAGCGGCGAGGCACTGCGCTGCGTAAAGTCAGGGGTCAGAATGCTGCGGAAAGCAGGTGATGTCTCCCTAATGTCTGTAGGTTTATGCAACTGAATCGCTTTAGGCGTATTTTCCAGCGGAACAACCTTACGCACCAATTGCATAATTTGTAATTTCGGCAAATCGGTTTTGCGAATGCGGAGTGCGACCTCTTCTGTTTCCGCGTCTTGTGTGCGGAGTTCGCCGAGTGTGGTACCGAAGTTTGCCTGCAGTTCTTTATCTAAAATCGTGCTGTTTTTGGTATCCAAAAAGATTTTCGCAGTGTGCGTGTTGCCTTTCACCTGACGGAGACATCGGGTTGAGGCTTGCAAGATAAAGTTGCTACTGGTCGTTTGTTCTTTGATAAGCGCGCAAGCGAATAGACTTGGACAATTCCATCCCTCTGTCCCTTTGCCAATAAGGAGAATGATACGTTTCTGACTGTCAGAGTCGTTCAGTCGGTTGAACTCATCAATCTCGGTTTGACTGGATTTTTGGGTATTAACGAGTATCTGTGTGGTACTCTCTCCGATTTCTGTGAGCGCGTTCTGAATGTGCTTATGAGAGGTATCCAAATGCTCTTGTGTCTTGAAGTAAAAGGCGATTTTCGCTTTCGCACCATCGGGCAATGCTACATCACGGTAGTTGTCAAAAAATTCGTTGATGACGTTACGGATCACGTCTTGGTCAGGAATCGTTCCGATAGGGTACTGAACAATGCTGTTGTGAAGACTTTTGAGAATGTTGTCCTTAATTCCTTCACCGAGGCTGTACCATGCAACGACTTCTCTGAGCATCTGCCGCTTGGCGTAAGGCGTGCCGGTGGTATTGATAACGGCTACGAGAGGCGTTTTCTCATGTATGTAGTTAACTGTTTCACGCACCCGCTTAAGTTCTGCGTCTATTTTGTTTCCGTAAGTATGATGTGCTTCGTCTGAGAAGACCCCTAAACTTGGCAGACTTGTGATTTTCTGGAGTCGGAGGTTTGCCTCTAACTCTGCTTGCTCCTTCTTTTCCTCAAACGCAATTTCCGTCTGATTGCTTCGTTTTTTGACGTTTGCCCGCAGCGCGATTTTCTCAGTGTTCGTGACGATGACGTTGTAAGTACTGCCGGTTTGGACTTGGATTTCTTTTGCTCCGGTCTGTGGATAGGTGATTTTAAGGTTGGCGAGAAAATCACGGTGTAGGCTGGGCGGTAGGATATGATCAAAGGGAATATCGCTGATTTCACGGAGGCTCTCAATAATAGTTGTGCCGGGGGCAAAGACAAGGGCGTTTTTCATAAAGTGAGTCTCGCCCGCCGAGTGCGGGCTTTCAGGGCCCTCTGGATAGCGAAGTGACATCGCGAATTCGGTTGCAATAATAGTGCCGATAAGAACCGTCTTGCCGGTGCCCATTGCAAGTGCGAAGATGTAACTTGGATACAGAAGTGTTGCAGCTTCATAAACCGGATCAATTCGCTTCTGTTTAACGAATTCTGGGTTGTTTTCCACCAAATTAATAACTGCATCAACATTTGTAATGTATATCAGATCGTTTGGCGTGAGTGGAATTCCGAAAGCTTCACAGAAATCGCGTATATCGCCGGTGTCGTAGTAATGTCTGTAGAGGTTTACAATATGTGGGGTTTTCAGGACTAACCTTAGATACCAGTAAAGTTCCAGCGATTGAAATTGCGGTTCGCGGAGGTATTTGAGGTGGACACGATCATCTGTTTCGCCTTCAAATTGGTAGCGTAGGACTTCTCCGATAAGTGGGTAATCTTGGCAGGGGTATCCATCTTTACGCCAGTTTAGGGTATCTTCACGTAGTTTTTCAAAAAGGTGTTGCATTAGGCATGATTCCAGAGGGTAGTTGGTGGAGTAGAGGATGTTTACCTCATCCTAATGAATTTACACATCACTATACCGTTCGTCTATTTCTTGGGCAATTTCTTCCAATATCTCTACTTGCCGCTGTGCAAAGTCTGCTAAAATGTAGGTATCTTCTCTATGAATATGAGTTCCTTGAGGGGTGTGAAAGTATGTCTTGATGTTTCGCAAGGCGTAGTCAAGATTTTCGTATCTGTAAGCGAAATTATCATCTGGTTCATCACGTTCCTTTAATTCAGTCTTAAATGCCTCTACGGATTTTAAGATCTGATCAATATGAACGCCAACAAGTTCAACATGTGGTGAATCTGGTGAAATAGTGGCTTCCAATACTTTTTGAAACAGGTGACTTGTATGTCGAAAAGCATCAGTCAATTTTTTACCTGCAAATCTCTTTTTATGCTCCATTTCTTCCTCTTGCAAGGCTTTAATGATGTTGTTCAAAACATCCACAAAAACGCTTTTTTGGGTTGCAATTAAATCTGGAACGTTTATATCTTCACGCTTGGAGTCAAGTTTGTCATTTCCCGAATTTGTCCGATAATATGTTATCAACTGAAATCCGTGCGAACTAACTGTTGGTCTGCTGATGAAGTTGAATGCTCTTTTGTTACCTCTTTTTGTTGGGTGTCCTGCAGCGTCATTGCGAATATTGCGAATTTTATCTAACGCTTTATCCTCGGTGTACGGAATTTTAAGAGCGTCATGCAGATTTTTTACGGCATCTTGCTGCACAAAAAGAGCCTGCAGAGCACCGTAGATACGCAAATAATTTCTACCTTCATCAGAACTATCGATGTCTAATTTTAGGAAACTTTCTAATGCTTCTTCTGTATCCTCAATTGTGTCCATACAACTGCAGAGCATGTGCCATAAAATAATATCTTGCAGTAAGATATTTTGCTTGCGAGAATTTTTTATTAAATCTCTAATTTTCGACATTTTTTGGTAAAGGGGATTGCACATTGCTGTGCTCCTTTCTTAGCATTCTTAACTACAATTATACATCACGTTTGAGGAAAGGTCAAACAGAACCAAATAGACAAGCAGGGGCTTTTAGTTTTCTCTTTTGTGGCGTAAACTGTTAGCTTGCGACCTATACACGCACAGGCTAACAGCCTATGCTACAAGGATTCTCAGTGTAGAGGTAGCAGGATAAATATTGAAATTGTGCTCCCAAATTATGAAACTAAATCGTCCTGAATAGACAACAGGGTTATTTAACTTTCAGATTTGACTTTAGTTAATGAAGAAACACCCAAGCAAAAACCGAGCAGTGGGAGTTGCGTAAGTTCTAAGGAGGTTATGTTATTGGTGTTCAGATTGAAAACGGCAAATTTGTGATAGAACCAATAGCACTGGCTTTATGTGAAGTTATCAGACACAAATTTGGTAATTAGAGACGCAACTGGGAAAGTTATTGCTAAAGAGCCGTTTGAAGAAGGCGGAACATTTGGTCAGGAATTTCCAGAATTCATTGAGTCTATGATATAGGACGACTCTCATTCCATAGTAGATTCCGGTCATTAGTATAGTGACAGTCGCAGAGCAAATGGCTTTGAAGCGTGTTACTATGGCTTCAAAGCCATTTTTTTACCATTACATCAATTGTTGTCAAATGGGCTATTTACAGGTGTGGGTGAAATATTCGGCCATCTTTCACCAAATAAAGGTGATAATTTCTCGCTTAAATATTTCTCTATGCCATCCATTTCTCCATAATTTACTTCCGCACAAGACACAGATGGGTAATACTCAACAATATATTCGTTTCTATTGTGAATATCAATTCTCCGATTAATATTACCTTGGCCTACATATAATGCAATTTGACCTACATCAGTTTCAATCCAAATAACATAAACGCCTTCTCGATAAATTCCTTCTTTCAGAAGTTCATCAAGACTATCAAATTCTATCCATTCTAATTTTTTCAAGGCCTCATTTTTCATATTCATGAGGTATTCTCCTTAATTTTAATGTTTCTCGCGAGTTAAGTTAATATTTGACTTTTTCTCGCGAATATGTTAAAATTAAGCTTAACAATAAGTCATCTGTTTAACGCGTGACTTAAGTTAAACTTGAAATCAGCAAGGTTCAATTTGGTCGTTGATTTGCTGATTAGTTCTAATGCCCTCTCCTTTGTGGGAGGGCATTGCCCTTTACACTATAATATTAATGCATACATTTCGGTTTGTCAAATTAAAATGCTTTGCTGTCCACAAGTGATTCTATTTGTGGGTTGTAGTTCTGTACGAATTAACAGAAGGGACTCCATGATTTTCAACAAAGGAGTCCCCATGCTTTAACTTGGAGAGGATGTCAATGCAGAAAAAGCAAGTTTTCATTTTTGTGCTGTTTTTATTAACATTTTCTGTGCTTTTTGGATGTCCATCAGGGCAGGACGATATAAAATCAGCACAAGATAGTGTAAAGCCAGTACAAGACGATGTAAAGTTAGCACAAGATAATGCGAAATCAAGACAGGAGGGTGTGAAGTCAGCACAAGATGATGTGAAGTCGGCAGAAGACGATGTGCAGCAATGGAATTTACCGGAAGGCTCGGTCAGGCGGCTCGGTAGGGGTAGTATTAATGAAGTTGCCTATTCTCCAGATGGTGTGTGGTTAGCAGCTGCTGGTAGCGTTGGTATATGGATTTACGATGCACACACCTTCAAACCCGTGAAGCTGCTCATAGAACATCCAGATCGTGTTAGGAGTGTGAGTTTCTCACCCGATGGAAACACAATCGCAACGGGGAGTCGGGATGGCACTGTGCGCTTGTGGAACATACACACAGGTAAAAATATAAAGATACTCACAGGACACACAGAGAGTATCAGGAGTGTGAGTTTTTCGCCAGATGGAAACACAATCGCAACGGGAAGTGGGGACAAAACCGTTCGTTTATGGGATGCAAACACAGGTAAAATCCTAAAAATACTCAAAGGAACTTTCGGACATACGGAAAGTGTTAATAGTGTGAGTTTTTCGCCAGATGGAAACACAATCGCAACGGGAAGTGGGGACAAAA
>JAPPMR010000579.1:6468-12136 GCA_028818995.1 Candidatus Poribacteria bacterium
CACAATCGCAACGGGAAGTGGGGACAAAACCGTTCGTTTATGGGATGCAAACACAGGTAAAATCCTAAAAATACTCAAAGGAACTTTCGGACATACGGAAAGTGTTAATAGTGTGAGTTTTTCGCCAGATGGAAACACAATCGCAACGGGAAGTGGGGACAAAACCGTTCGTTTATGGGATGCAAACACAAGTACAAATATCAAAGTACTCGGACATACAAATCGTATTGAGAGCGGGAGTTTTTCGCCAGATGGAAACACAATCGCAACGGGGAGTCGGGATGGCACTGTGCGCTTGTGGAACATACACACAGGCAAAAATATAAAAACACTTGCAGGACATACAGATTGGATCCGGAGTGTGAGTTTTTCGCCAGATGGAAACACAATCGCAACGGGGAGTCGGGATGGCACTGTGCGCTTGTGGAACATACACACAGGCAAAAATATAAAAACACTTATAGGACATAAAGGTGATGTCTGGAGTGTGAGTTTCTCGCCAGATGGACAAACAATCGCAACGGGGAGTCAAGGGCAAGACAGCACGGTTCATTTATGGGACATAGACACAGGTAGAAACATCAAAACGCTCATAGGACATACAGATTCTGTTCAAAGTGTGAGTTTCTCACCCGATGGAAACACAATCGCAGCGGGGAGTTTGGAGAACACGGTTCGTTTGTGGGATGCGAACACAGGGAGAAATATAAAGACACTTACAGGACATAAAGGTGATGTCTGGAGCGTGAGTTTCTCACCCGATGGACAAACAATCGCCAGTGGGAGTTGGGACGAAACGGTTCGTTTGTGGGACGTAAACACAGGTAGCCTTCTTAGGACACTCACAGGACATACAGATTCTGTTCTAAGTGTGAGTTTCTCACCGGATGGAAATACAATCGCAAGCGGGAGTATGGACGACACAGTGCGTTTATCGGACACAGACACAGGCAAAATTCTAAAGACGTTCATAGGAAAGAGGTTCAGAGAACATGGGCATACACTTATGATCAATCCTTGGCATGTTAGTTTCTCACCGGACGGAAATACAATCGCAAGTCCGTGTAATATCAATGCTGTTGGTTTCTGGAACGTAGACACTGGTAAAAACATCAAAATACTCACAGGACATACAGATTGGGTCAAGAGCGTGAGTTTCTCACCCGATGGACAAACAATCGCAAGCGGGAGTGAGGACAACACAGTTCGTTTGTGGGATGTAGATGCCGGTAACCTTCTCAAGACGTTCACGGGACATACAGATGATGTCCATAGTATCAGTTTTTCGCCGGATGGACAAACACTCGCAAGTGGAAGTTCGGATGGGACAGTTTTACTGTGGGATGTAAACACGGGTAGAAACATCAAGATACTTATAGGACATACAAGTGGTGTTGAGAGCGTCAGTTTCTCGCGGGATGGACAGACACTCGCAAGTGGAAGTTCGGATGGGACGGTTTTACTGTGGGATGTAAGTGGAGTTGGAATGGAGCAGTTAACGCGTTCAGAGTCGAAAACTCCGAGGCCGCGTCGTGCGGTGGTACAACCGCAAACGGCGGAGCAGATCGCTGAAATGGTCTTAGCCTCAACAGTCCTCATCGTGATGGAGGATGCGGTTGGGGAACCGATTAGCACGGGCAGCGGTTTTGTAGTCAGCGAGAAAACGGTTGCAACGAACCTTCATGTTGTTGAGGGTGTTTTTAGGGGGTATGTGAAGCCTGTTGGTGGGTATCGGCAGCACCTTATCACGGGCATCATTGCGATGGATACGGATCAGGATTTGGCACTGCTTTCGGTTTCGGGTATTGCTGCGCCGCCGCTGCAGCTTGCACGTGATGGTAAAGTGGCTGTGGGTGAGCGGGTGTATGTTGCGGGTAACCCGATGGGTTTTTTGGAGGGGACGTTCTCGGACGGTTTGGTGAGTAGTATCCGGGATCTTGGAGCCGGGCGTGAATGGCTTCAGATTAGCGCGCCGATTTCGGAAGGTAGCAGCGGCGGCCCTGTGCTGAACAAGCACGGCGAGGTGATCGGGGTTGCAGTGGCAACGCTGAAGGTAGGTCAGAATCTGAATTTTGCGATTCCTGTGAAGTATCTGAGAAGTTTATTGGATAAGGTTGGTCAGTAATGTAATGCGATTCCTGAAAATCCATATCGTTCCTAACTCCCGCCCTACAGTTGGTGTGCCTCCAAGTCTAAACTTGATATATGTTCTGCTTATTAATCAAGATTAGCAACGCGATCTCGAAATGCTAAATCCAATAAACCCTTTATATCCTATGATAACGCACGTCTCTACTGCTACCAAGGCACTTTTCAAACAATATGAAATGTTGGTGCTATTGGACAAAACATAGGTAGTTTTTCGAGTTTTTGTCTATGCGATTGAAATATTGAAATGTCCGGTTGTTAATGGTATACTTAACACAAGGTGACCGAATTGCTGTTTGATTGGATGGACGTATTTTTTTATCTTTACATCCGAATAAACAAGATTCAAAGTGCGCCTGCAGTGGCGGGAATGATAAGCAGTGTAGATAATTTTAAACGGAGTTGTGTCGTATGCTGAGGCAGTATGTGTTTATTTTTCTATTGTTTTTATTAACATTTTCCGTGCTTTTAGCGAGTGTGTCGGCACAGGATGATATTCAATCCGAAATCGAGAACGCACGGCAAAAAGGGTACTCGGATGAAGAAATCCGTCAAGCTTTGAAAGACGCGACTTGGACTGATACGCAAATAGACAAGTTGCTCTCTATATCTCAAAGCGAAACCGAAGCGGAGCAAGGTAAAGAATACGATCCAGAGGATGCACAGCAATGGAACTTACCGGAGGGCGCGGTCAGACGGATTGGTAAAGGCACAGCCAGTGATGTTGCTTATGCTTCAGATGGACAGCGGTTTGCCGTTGCTAGTTCCATTGGGATATGGATTTATGATGCGCGTACCTTCAACCCCGTGAGGCTAATTGAGGGGGATACAAGATGGATCAATAGTGTGAGTTTTTCACCCGATGGAAAAACAATCCTAAGTGGAGGCGGAGGAAGCATAGACAAAACCCTTCGTTTATGGGATGTCAATACCGGCAGCCTTCTCAAAACATTTAAAAGACATACAATTCGGGTCAATAGTGTGAGTTTTTCACCCGATGGAAAAACAATCCTAAGTGGAGGCGAAATAAAAAACTTTCATTTATGGGATGTCAATACCGGCAGCCTTCTCAAAACATTTAAAGGACATAAACTTAGCATCAGGAGTGTGAGTTTTTCACCGGATGGGAAAACAATCGCAACGGGAAGTAATGACGGTACTGTTCGTCTGTGGAACGCTGACACGGATGGAAAGAAAACACTTGCAACGCGTCTGTGGAACGCTGTTACGGGCGGAAGCATCAAAAAACTCAAAGGGCGTACGACTTGGATCAGTAGTGTGAGTTTTTCACCGGATGGAAAGACAATCGCAGGTGCATGTTCTTTGGACAATATAGTTCGTTTATGGGATGTAAACACTGGCAAACTTGTAAAAATACTCACAGGACATACAAGTTATGTCAATAGTGTGCGTTTTTCACCCGATGGTCAAACAATCGCAACGGGAAGTACGGACAGCACTGTGCTTTTGTGGGACGTAAACCGGGGTAGCATCCTCAAGACACTCACGGGACATACAGGGTCAGTCAGGCGCGTACGTTTCTCGCCGGATGGAAAGACAATCGCAAGTGTAAGTTGGATAGGCACGGTTCGTTTATGGGACGTAAATACGGGTAGAAACATTAAGACACTCATAGGACATACAAGTTATGTCAATTGGTTCAGTTACCTATCAGATGGAAATGCAAGTGTGTCCTTCTCACGGGATGGGAAAACAATCGTAAGCGGAAGTTCAAAGGGAACCCTTCGTTTATGGGACGCGGAAACAGGTAAACACATCCAAACATTCAAGGGACATAGACATACAAGTTATATCAATAGTGTGTGTTTCTCACCGGATGAAAAGACAATCGTAAGTGGAGGCAGCGACGAAACCATTCATTTATGGGATGTAAACACCGGTAGAAACATCCGAACATTCAAGGGACATACAGATGATGTCTATAGTGTGCGTTTCTCGCCGGATGGAAAAACGATCGCAAGTGGGAGTCGGGACGGCACCGTGCGCTTATGGGACATAAAAACGGGCAGCCATATCAAAGCACTCAAAGGACATACAAATCCGGTCCATATTGTCAATTTCTCGTCCGATGAAAAAACAATCGCAGCGGGAAGCGAGGATGGCACTGTTCGCCTGTGGAACGCTGACACGGGCAGCCATATCAAAACATTCAAAGGACATACAAGTTCTGTTAATAGCGTGAGTTTTTCACTCGATGGAAATACAATCGCAAGCGGGAGTTCGGACACCACTGTGCGTTTATGGGACACAGAAACGGGTAAACACATTAAGACACTTGCAGGACATAAAAGGGGTGTCAGGAGTGTCATTTTCTCACCGGACGGTCAAATAATCGCAAGCGGGAGTTCGGACACCACTGTGTGTTTATGGGACGTAGAAACAGGTAGAAACATCAAAACACTTACAGGACATACAGGTAGTGTCGGTAAGGTCAGTTTCTCACCCGATAGCAGCATGCTTACAAGCGGGAGTTCGGATGGGACGATTTTAGTGTGGGATGTGCGTGGGTTCGGAGCGGCGAGGTTAACGCGTTGACATCTAAAAATCCGATCATGCCCCCATGGATAAAGATCGGGGGCTGGTGGTGCTTGAGCGTTTGACGCTTGCGTTCATCAATTGTAAAACATGTTCTGGTATTTTCGCCAATTTTTAGATAAAAAGTGCGTTGGTAAATGTTGTTTGTAGGTAGCATTAGTATTATATCCTCTCGGTTGAGGTGCCGTCGGCTGAATAGCACGAATTATTCGTCAACGGGGGGTCGGTAAATGTCGGTTCCGTGGTTTCTCCACCATATTTTCCATTTGCCGTAGTTTCGGCTTTCAAACGGGATTTTATTCCAGACTTCGGGTTGAGGTGTCTCGGTGCCATAAACATCTTCTTGTATGATAAACTTAAGAAAGTTGTAAGCCCGCGCGACAACTTCTGGATCCGGTTCTGCAAGCTGCTCAATAAGTTTTGGGATCCAGAGATAATATGTGGTTTCATCAAATCTCTGCTCGCTGTATGTCGCAACATCCGGCGGGAAATACTCTGGATATAGTGATTTGAAGTGAAGCCGACACACGACGCCGTCGGTAGAATCAAAATAATACCAATCTGTGCCTTCTATGATATGAGGCGCGCCGAAGTGTTTTCGGATCTGCGCATAATTCTTGCCGATGATCGACGGTTTTCGATCGATGGGTGAATACATCTCATGGGTGCTGCATCCAGAGAGTAAAAGCAGAGAAATGAGTATGAGTTGCGTTGTCTTCATTATACCTTGATCCGTCTTTTCGCTTCTTGGTTGATTATTAATTTTCTACGTTCTTCTATGCGTTCTGAAGTTGTCAATTTTTCTGCTGCCTGTTGAATACGCTGTTCCGTCCGTTCCTGTATCCGTCGTTGTAAATCTTCTTGATTTTGCTTTATTTCGAGATTACCATCTACATAGAAGTCTTGGAGTGCTGTCTCCAAATACCCTTTTGCGAATTCAGGTTCGGCGAGGTCTTTTAGCAGA
>JAPPMR010000795.1 GCA_028818995.1 Candidatus Poribacteria bacterium
GCAATGTCACCACCGCGAATCGCATGAATTCCGATCTGTTTCTCCGGACGCGGTCCAATGATACCATGGCGACCATAAACACCAACTTCATTCAAATCACGTCCAACGGCATCGGCAACCGTCTCTGCTAATCGGAGTGCGGTACCACTGGGAGCATCTGCTTTATGGTTATGATGTGCTTCTATGATTTCTATATCATAGTCATCACCAAGTGCTTTCGCAATTAATTCCAATGCTTGGATCATGACATTAACGCCAAGACTCATGTTCGGTGCCATTACACATCGAATCTTTGAGGCAAGTTCGTGGACTTCTGCTAACTCGTCGGTGCTAAATCCGGTCGTTGCAATTACCATCGCTTTATCAGCATCTACAACTTGCCGCAGATGTTGTAATGTGGCATCCGGTTTTGAGAATTCAATCACAACATCCGCACTTGTAATAACGTCGTTGAGTTCATTGGTTATTGGTACACCTAATTCACCGATACCTGCAATTACACCGACATCGTTCCCTATTTCTGGATGGGCGGAAAACTCGATTGCCCCTACAAGTTTCATATCATCTTGTTGTGCAACGCCTTGGGTTATTAGTCTTCCCATACGTCCGCATGCGCCATTCACTACTACATGAATCATTTTTATTTTCCTTACTGCTGTTTTTTCCTACGAAGAGTTGAGTTGTTATGTTATCTCTCAAAACATCTAATTCTGTTTTTATTTAGTATATCATATTCAATGAAAAATCGCATAAATTAATATCTATAGTATGATAGACAATCTCGAAATGTTCTTGTAGGAGGGTTTTGTTAGTGCGAACTACAATAAACTGGATAATTGCACCTGCTCACCTGCGTGATAGGAACTGCGGACTAATGGCCCGGATTCTACATGCCGAAAGCCCATCTCAATGCCAGCCTCTTTGATTTCATCAAATTCTTCTGGTGTATAGTAACGTTGGATTGGCAAGTGACGAGAGGAGGGAGAAAGATATTGTCCAATTGTGAGAATATCGCAGCCTGTATCCCGAATGTCTTGCATTGTTTCTAAGAGTTCAATTACCGTTTCGCCTAATCCCACCATAAGACCAGACTTCGTGAGCATTTCAGGATTCAATTTTTTGCCGATTTTGAGAAGTGAAAGTGTTTGTTGATAATTTGCATAAGGACGCGCGCGACGATAAAGACGTTGGACTGTCTCTGTATTGTGATTCAACACCTCTGGCGCCGCTTCAACAATAACTTTAAGAGCGTCCCAATTGCCTTCAAGATCAGGTATAAGAACTTCTACAGTACAATCTGGGCGATGTTTCCGCGCTTCGGTAATGCAATCTGCAAATATACCCGCACCTCCATCCGATAAATCGTCTCGGTTAACAGAGGTAATCACAACATGGTTTAGCTTCAAGTGGGCGACTGCCTCACCAAGTCTTCGCGGCTCATCTGTATCTACGATTCCTGGTGTGCCTTTCTTCACAGCACAGAACATGCACCGACGTGTACAGACATCTCCCAATATCATAAATGTGGCAGTGCGACTGTTCCAGCATTCACCGATATTGGGACAACGTGCCTCTTCACAGACAGTGTGAAGATCAAGATCGCGCATTAGTTTTTTGAGTTCAGCGTAGTTGCCACCGCCAGGGATACGTGCTTTAATCCATGAGGGATGTCTACGTTGCGGTGTATCAGGGGAAAGTATCGGAAGGGATTTGATCATATCGTTTTCCATTATCATGGAAGGCAAAAACGGAAAAATGGCGGGAGAGGGTGGGAGTCGAACCCACCTATCCACTTGCATGGACAAGCCGGTTTTGAAGACCGGTAGGGCCACCGGACCCTATCCTCCCCCATAAAAACAACGTTTGATTCTGTTACCTTGATGACAATCTACGGATGTTTCCATCTCGAATCGTAACATTTTGCGTGTCACAGTACTCAAGAAAAGGTACAGCATATTTTCTTGAAGTTTGCGCCAGTTCACGAAACTCGCCAACCGTTATTGTCCCATTTTCCCGGAGATAATTGGTTAATAATACTTTTATCTCTTCAAATACGTCTTTGTGGATAAAGAAATTATCAGCCGCTCTGATAAATTGCCCAAGGTTCAACAAGGCAAAAAACGTGGACTCAATTATTTGTGGTGTATATTCAGGAAGTAGTGTTTTCAGTTCATTTAGTCCGGGTGTATTAATTCCTGCATCTAAAAATAGTTTTTCAAGTGTTTCTTTAGCTGTCGACTCCTCTTCAGAGAATTGAATTTCATGTGAGGCTAATCGCAGCAGATTTCCATCTTTAACTATTTGCTTCGTTTTTATCAGTTGATTCGTGAGTTTTTCAAAACCTATCTCATCAAGTCCAAGTTCACGGCTTAATTGCGAAGCGTTCTGTCCGGCGAGGAGCGGTTCTTTTTCATGAAATTCCGACAACACCGTTAAAAGTCTCTCTGTAAGTTCTGCAGTACGCGCAGCGTCTGAAACAAGAGGCGTTCTACCTGATGTATCCCATCGTACAATTTTTTCTTCGGATGCTAAGGTCTCCAATATGTTTCCGACTTCCGCTCGTGAATACGGCATATAATAATAGAGAAACGATTCAGCAACACACAGTGAAGGGCTATTTTCTAATACGGCATTTACAACTTGTGTATCGTCTGCTTCTTCCCACTGTGCCAAGGTTGTAATGGTTTCTTGTGTAAAACGTTTATGTTTCGGAGCGAATGGGTTAATAACTTCCCCGCCACCGACAGTATGTTGTGCAGAAAAATCTCGCAAAATGATACGGTCGCCTCTAAAAGTTAAAATTGGCTGCTCTAAGCGAAGTTGGACTTGTACCCTATCACCGGGTAGGATAGCCTCGTCAACCAATAAAATCAATCGACAAAATATCTCGCGTGTCCCAAGATAGGCGCGGAAACGTCCCCAATGTTCAAGCATTCTCGGAAATGAGGATAAAACTTGCAGCGACACGTCAATATTATCGGTAACCTGTGAGTATTCAATAGGGCATAGCACATCGCCACGTTGAATATTATTTGCAGTGGTACCAGATAGATTAAGTGCAGTTCTTTGTCCAGCTTGTGCGACATCTGCATGTTCGTTATGTACCTGTATACCTCGCACCCGCACCACATCACCTTGCGGCAGTATAACCATCCTTTGATCCCGATTTATAGAACCGCCAATGAGCGTGCCTGTAACAACAACTCCAAAACCTTGAACTGTAAAAACACGATCAACATATAATCTTGAAATTCCATCATGTTCTTGTGCTTTCGTTGCCAGGTCAACTTGCTCCACAATCATCTGCTTTAAGGTGTCGATCCCTTCACCTGTTATAGATGAAACACTAATAGAGGGAATCCCTTCAAGCGATGTGCCAACCAGCATCTCTTGGGTCATTTCTGTTGCTTCTTCCAACTCTTCGCGGGTTGCTAAATCTGACTTCGTCATCACGATTATCCCGTTTGAGATGCCGAGCAGATCTAAAATAGCCAAGTGTTCAAGCGTCTGTTCCTGTACTCCTTCTTTAGCATCAACAACAAAAAGAACAATATCCATCCCGTAAGCACCAGACAACATGTGGCGGATGAATTTCTCGTGTCCGGGCACATCAACAATCCCAGCGCGTGAATTATCAGGGAGGTCAAAATAAGCGAAGCCTAATTCAATAGATAAGCCCCGCTCGCGTTCCTCCTTGAGTCGGTCTGTTTCAATGCCGGTGAGTGTGCCAACCAGGGCAGTTTTTCCATGGTCAACATGCCCCGCTGTACCGATGATAAGGTGTCGTCTATCTTGATACATCAGTTGAATCCATGTTGTGAGTGAATCAGTTTACCGATTCGATTGAATCGTATATTGCCGATTATCTTCCACACCTCCCATATTTTTACATTCTCATTTTTACACTCTACATGCCGATCCTTATCGTTGCAGAAAGACCAGTATACCATGAAGGCTTGTCCTTTGATCCTATCAACAGGTACAGGCCCCCAGGTGCGGCTATCTTGACTATTATTACGGTTATCTCCTATCGCAAAAACGTGCCTTTTTGGGACGGTAAAAGGTTTCCCTTCAGGAAATTCTCGCTTAAATTGACTGTCTGTCTTGGTATAATCATGATATAATTCGTTTCCCCTCATATATTCTTGCATTTGCCGGAAGGGCGGAAAATCGTTCCGTCTCGAGAAATGCCCACCCACGTGCTTGGTGTAAGCACTATCATCAACCGCTTTACCGTTGACATATAGCGTTTTGCCTTCTGTGTGAACCGTATCACCTTCAATGGCTACAATACGCTTAATGAAATTACGATCTTCTTCATGAGGTGGAATAAAAACGAATACGTCGCCACGCGCAGGTTTATGAAAATCAAAGACTCTAATATCTGTCCCAGGAATTTTGAACCCGTAGATAAACTTGCATACCAGAATTCGGTCTCCGACAAGCAGTGTATCCTCCATGGAACCGGATGGTATTTTAAATGCTTCTACAACAAAGGGGCGTATAAACCCAAAAACAAGAATAAGTGCAACGACAATAACTTGGGTATATTCCCAGAAAACCGTTTTTCTAAATTTTTGCCATTTTGATAATTGAACATCAGTGCTCATGAAGTTTGAAACCGCTGTAATAATAACGGTATTCCTTCCTTTCTTTTAGATTATTATATTTTAGATTAGATTTTCAAATCCTTAACGGATGCGTTTGCCAATACGATTAGAACGATTATTACCATTATTGTTAATTGACCAGTATATGATAAAAGCTTGTCCCTTGATATTTTCAACAGGAACAGGTCCCCAGGTGCGGCTATCACTACTTTGATCTCGATTATCACCCATTGCAAAAACATGTCCTTTTGGTACAGTAAACGGTTTGCCATCAGGAAATCTACGTTTAAATTGACTGTTTGTCATGGTGTAATCATCGTATAATTCATTTCCCCTCATATATTCTTGCATTTGCCGGAACGGAGGAAAATCACCACGTCTAAAAAAAGCACCTTCCATGTGCTTGGTGTAACCACTATCGTCAATGGCTTTACCGTTAACATACAGTGTTTTGCCTTCCGTATAAACGGTATCCCCTTCTACTGCCACAATCCGCTTAATGAAATTTCTATCATTATGTGGTGGTATGAAAACAATAACATCCTCACGGGCAGGTTTGTGGAAATCAAACACCTTGATATCTGTGCCGGGAATTTTAAAACCATACATACACTTACAAATCAAAATATGATCACCGGCGAGCAGCGTGTCTTCCATTGCACCAGATGGAATTTTATAGAGCCCCACTATAAATAGACGAAAGTATACAATTGCGCAAAGAAGGAATACAATAACGAAAGCAGGCGAAAATATAATCCTTTTTAATCTTTGCCATCTGGATAATTTGGACTGGGTTGGCTGAGTTTTATCGTGTAATTTATATTTCATAATAAATATACGATCTTTGTATCCTTCTTTAATAGATTGAAGCGATACGCTGTTTACGTTTTAAGTCTGCCCACTTTACCAATTGTTTTCCACGATGTGATACAGAACGTGGTTCTTGCTCTTTGTTTTCTTGCTGATTATTTTCTTCAAGTTCATCCTGTTTAAGTTCAATTGGTTCTTGATCTTCTGGGTCACGTACACCCATTCCAGCAGCCGGACTATTTGGCTGAAGAGCATAATCACCAGCCTTTGCATTTACAAACAGAGGATCAGCATCAATGTTGTCCTCATATCTAAATAATCTCCCATCAGGTTTACGTTCAATTCCATCAAGTCCATCTTTAATATTGCACGACTTAATGGTTAGAATTCCCCATGCAAATACTTCAGCATGTGTTCCATCAGATGTATTGTCCCATACGATCGAATTGGTCATGTTAAGATGGCCTCGGTCAGTGACATAAATGCCACCACCCTTGTTTCCTGCAGAGTTTTGTGTAATTGTACAATGCTTGACAAATGCATCGCCAAATCTTGTGAGATCCCAAATCCCTCCTCCATTCTTCAAAGCAGTATTGTTTGCAATTACACAATCCGTGGCATATAATGACGAAGTTGGACTGCAGAATACACCACCACCATCTTCCGCTGTATTCTTATCTATAATTGAATTTTTAATTCTTATTCGAGAATATTCGCTACATTTTAAACCACCGCCAGAATTCTGGGTAATTCGGCTATCTGTTATTTCCGCTGAAGTAAAAGAAATAACACTTATACCTCGTCCGCCGTTTTTCGAAACAGTGCAATTAACTATAGTTGCACCATCGTCCAGGCAGGAAATCCCGATACCAGTATTGTTAGAAATTGTACAATTCTTTATAGTCGGTCTCTTAATAAAAGTTTCTTCCATATTGATACCATTCTGAATAAATCCATCCCGAATTTCACCAGTAAGGATGTCAATTCCACTAATGGCTACACCTATACCAATATTATGTGAGATTATACTGTCTAATATGATTAGATCGGAATTGATACAATGAATCCCAAGTGTCAGATTATCCTTAACCACACAATTTTTAATCGTAGGTGAGGCAGAAACAAGAGTGATTGATCCACCAAATTGATGCGATCCGTTGGTAATAGTAAATCCATCTAATACCGATTCGTTTGTCTCCTCATTGTAGAAATAAAAACCTCTGGTTTCATGTAGTTTTTCACAGTCTATAGCTGTTGCATCTGCGCCATTTTTCGATTTAAGGGTAATCCTTTTCCCCTTAAAATCAATGTTCACGTTTCCTTCGCCTCTGTAGACACCATCATCAACCAAAACAGTATCACCATTTTGTGCTATATCAATACCGGCTTGAATTGTTCGTTGATCTGCAGGAACATGAATCGTAGCAGCATAAGTAAGTGGACTTATAAGAGAAATACATACAATGAGCGTTAAATTGAAGGGTATCCTAATTTGTATCATGTTTGTCCTCCATAAGGACTGATAAACTCTGCTGTTTTGCTACTAAAACTACGAGATAAACTATGTCCAAGTGTATAAAAAACACTCACAATAACCCAAGTTTCGACATAAAAGTTATAGGTATTTCTACTAATGTTTCTGACTAAAAAGTTGTAATGGAAACTATTTGCGTTTTAAATCTGCCCACTTCACCAATCGTTTTCCATGTTGTGATACAGCGAATGGACCAGTCTGAAAAGCTCGTTCACGTACGCCCATTCCCGCCGCTGGACTATTAGGCTTAAGGCGAAAATTACCAGAGTCAGCATCTATAAACAGAGGATCAGCATCTATGTTGTTTTCATAGATAAACTCATCCCCATCAGCAACCGGTCCAATCTCAGCTTCAATTCCGTCAAGTCCTTCACCAATATCACATGATCTGATGACTATACCTGAACCTAAAACGGAAACTTCAGCGTGTGTCCCATTTGATGAATTTCCCCAAACTATTGAATTGGTTAAATGAAACGGATTTCTTCCTATAAGAAGATCCCTATGACTATGAATATAAACCCCACCACCTCTACTGTCTGCGGTGTTTTTCGTAATTGTACATTGATTGATGTTTACCTTTCCCAATATCGATGTAGCTTGAATGCCTCCGCCAAGTTTTGCACTATTATGTGCGATAAAACAGTCAGAAACCCAAATCTCTGAGTTATAACTACAAGAAATTCCGCCACCAATTGCAGCTGTATTCCGTACTATGATTGAATTCTCAATTTTCAAAACAGAATTCTCCCAGGCTTCTAAGCCGCCACCAGCATTGTGTTCGATACGACAATTGGTGATAGGATTGCTTGTGAGGGGTGCATAAGTGTAAAGAATACCGCGATGACTGTTGTGAGAAACAACACAATTATCAATAATAGGATTTACATCCCTCATACAGTATATTCCATGACCTATATTCTCAGCAATCGTGCAATTTTTAAGGGTGGGTTGTGTTAGAGGTTCTTTCGAAATAACTCCCTTATGTTCGGAATTTCCTATTATGAAAATACCACCTCCAAAATTGCGTGTAATTCTGCAGTCGGTCATGATTGGATCGGAATTAATACAATCAATTCCACCGCCGCCACCGGGTATAGATTGGTTGCTGTCAATCACACAATTTTTAATTATTGGTGAGGAAGTAATAAGGTAGATTCCACCACCAAATTTTTGGTTTCCATTTTTGATTGTAAACCCATCTAATACTGATGCGTCAGTTTCTTCATTTTGGAAGATAAATCCTCTGGTTTCAAGCTTTTTCTCACAGTCAATAATCGTTTTCTCAGCGCCATTGCGAGATTTTACTATTATCCTTTTACCCTTAAAATCAAGATTCACATTTCCTTCGCCTGTGTAGACTCCATCATCTACCAAAACTGTGTCACCATTTCTTGCTATATCAATACCGGATTGAATTGTCGGTTGATCTGCAGGAACATGAATCGTTGCTGCAAATGCAAGAGAACTTAAAGAAAAAAGAAGAGCAATAAATGCCAAATTAGTGTACATTCTAATCTGTTTCATATCTTTTCTCCCACGGATAGGTATAACTCTACTGTTTTTACGTATTTTGTATTATTCATCAGTTGCAAGCATTGCTGTGAATGCTTCTTGTGGGACATCAACACTGCCAATCTGTTTGAGTCGTTTTTTACCTTCCTTCTGCCTTTCTAACAATTTCCGTTTTCGGGTTATATCACCACCGTAACATTTTGCAGTCACGTTTTTCCGAAGTGCTCTGACTGACTCACGTGCCACAATTTTGTTGCCTATCGCTGCCTGAATAGGTATCTCAAACATCTGCCGAGGAATCAACTCCTTCAATTTACTCACCAAACTTTTTCCACGTGTCTCCGCCATTGTGCGAGGTAAAATAGTAGAGAGTGCATCTACCGGTTTCTCATTGAGTAAAACATCTAATTTTACAAGATCCTCCGTTTTGTATTCACCTATATCGTATTCAAGTGAAGCATATCCACGCGTGAGTGATTTAAGTTTTGGGAAAAAGTCCATCAACATCTCACTTAGCGGGAGTTCATAAAGTAGCTGCACACGCGCAGTATCTAATTGGTTCATCCGTTTATATATACCCCGCCGCTTCTGACAAAGTTCCATCGCATTTCCGATATATTCTCGTGGGACGATTATATCTATATTGACATACGGCTCCTCAATTCGTTCGATATGCTGAATTTCAGGGAGATGGGCAGGATTGTCTACTAATACATGCTCACCCGATTTCAAATAGACCTTATACATGACACTGGGGGCAGTGCGGACAAGTGAAAGTTCAAATTCACGCTCAAGTCGTTCATGAATAATTTCCATGTGAAGTAAACCTAAAAACCCACACCGAAATCCAAAACCGAGTGCAACAGATGTCTCTGGCTCATAAGTGAAAGAAGCATCATTGAGCCGAAGTTTCTCTAATGCCTCTCTTAGGGCATGGAATTGGTTTGTGTCAGCAGGATAGAGTCCACTAAATACAAGCGGTTTTATCTCTTGATATCCGGGGAGTGGTTTCAATGTCGGGTGCAAGTGATGTGTAATCGTATCGCCAATCTTGGCATGGTCTATTTCTCGAATCCCTGCAATGAGATATCCGACTGCCCCTGTTTGGAGTTCAGTTGTGGGTTGCATCTGAGGCGTAAAAATGCCTACCTCTTCAACTTCGTAGGAACGTTTCGTCTGCATCAGTTGAATCTTATCTCCTGGTGTCACACTCCCATCAAATATACGGGTATACATAATTACACCGCGATAGTTATTGTAAACAGAGTCCAACACAAGTGCTTTTAAAGGTGCGCCAGATTCACCAATAGGTGCTGGAATTCGGTTGACAATCGCCTCTAATATTGCAGGAATTCCGATACCAGCTTTTGCACTCACAAGGAGTGCATCATCGGCAGGGATGCCGACTACCTCTTCTATCTGCCGTTTCACTTCATCAGGTTGTGCTGCAGGGAGATCAATTTTATTGATAACAGGGATAATTTCAAGTTCGCTTTCAATTGCGAGATACGCGTTCGCCAAGGTTTGCGCTTCAACACCTTGCGCGGCATCAACAATTAGAATCACACCTTCGCATGCTGCAAGGCTTCGAGATACCTCATAGGTAAAATCAACATGTCCGGGGGTATCAATCAAGTTGAGTTCATATAGGTTCTCATCTTCAGCACGATATTTCAGTTTAACTGCAGTGGCTTTGATCGTTATACCCCGTTCTCGTTCTAAGTCCATCAAATCAAGCACTTGTTCCCGCATCTCTCGCTCAGCAAGTGTGTTTGTATGTTCTAAGAGTCGGTCACTGAGTGTGCTTTTCCCGTGGTCAATATGTCCTAAAATACAGAAGTTACGTATGTTTTGAAGTTCGGTTGACATGATGTAAATAGTATACCATAATTCTGGTCAATTTAGCAAAAAATTGTAAGGGCGTATCTCATAGTAAAGGATTTGTTTTCGCATTCTTGTCAACACAATATCAAAACAAAGAGACGCAACAACTTGCGCCTCTTTTCTAATCGATTTCAGTTGTCTGAATAAGGATTTCCAAGATGAGTCGGATTTCGCTTCAATCTACCAACAGACACACTACAAAGACTTAACCTTAATATTCCGGAACCAAAGCTTTCCACCGTGGTCCTGAAGACCGATATGTCCCTTCCGCGGAAAGTCCTTCAGCGCTATGCCAAATTTGTTCCTACTACCATCAGGATTTTTGTGTGGAGTATCCCACAGATCCAAATCGGCGCGCACGATTTCTTCACCGTTCATCTCTACTGCGACGATGCTGCTGTCACAAGTGATTATCATCTCATTCCACTCACCTGCAGGTTTGCAAACATTTCGGGTCGGTTCAAGTGCATCGTAGAGAGAGCCACAACAGTGTTTCGTAGCAGGTTCTTTACCGTGCGTATCTAAAATCTGAATCTCAAGCCCTGTTTGCACAGGACGTTGCAGGTCTTCCCATCGGATAAAAACACCGCTATTGACATTCGGCTCACTCATATACTCTAACGATAAAACAAAATTATCAAATTGTTCTTCTGAATAGAGCATCTGACCACCTTTAACGGTACATAGAATAGCACCATCATCAACGATCCATCCTTCGGCTTTTCCGGTGGCGCCCCAACCGGTTAATGTTTCGCCATCAAAGAGAGATTTCCAACCATTAGCTTGTTCTTTTGCCATCAATATTTCCTTTCTCAAGACGATTTACGATAACCGTCCAAATGCGATTCAATTAGAATAAACTTTCCAAAAAAAGTCTACCAACATCAAGATTATATTCAAAATCTGTTGCCGACCACGGACTGTTATAGCCTATAATCGGCACATAACTCTCGTGACGCGAACCGTGTGAACGCACAGAAATCGGCTCAGACACCACGTTTAATTCACCAAAAACTGTGTCTTTATCAGCCAATACAAAAATATCTCCTATCCTATCGGGGTGAAGGCGGAATATACGTGCTGCATCTTCAGCAGACTGGACCTCTTCAATACCCGTTGTATTTAGAAGTATCTGTACTGCTCGTTCAATATCATTTCTATTTTCAAGAAAAATGTATGCTGCACCACCTAAGTTACCGTGATGCACTACATACCGATCCTTAATTATAGGGATAGAGGTTGCAGGAATATCGTGTTGCGTTAAAATACGCCCCGGGTCAAGCGCAAGCGATTTTTCCATCATCCCGTGATCAGCGGTGATGTATATTTCACGTTCAGGGTCATCATCAACGATCTCCCCGATGATGCGGTCCAGTTCCGCCATGTGTTGCTGAGATAACTCATCCTGCGGGGCATATTTGTGCTGCACCCAATCCGTTGTCGAACAATACACGAGTTCTGGATCGTAAGTCTGTAAAGTATAACGGACTGCACGTAGTAACCACCAGTTTATCTCACACGAGTAAATCGGTTCAGCAGGACCTACAGCATCAATATATTCAGATGACGGTTCCTCTGCTGCGACTGCTATATCAGCACCCCTTTCTAAAATACGTAACAACTTCTGTTTTGTCACGAACAGTGCGGTTTTATCAGCAAATTTTGTATTTTTAGCGACTTCAAACAGTGTAGATGCAAGGAGAAAACGGTTGTCCTCAATAAA
>JAPPMR010000760.1 GCA_028818995.1 Candidatus Poribacteria bacterium
TTCTATCGTGACCTTGAAGAGTGGTATGAGTGGGCAGCATCAGCAGAAACGTGCAAATTTCCTGATAAGAAAAATAAAAAGCAAGTTATCCGGATGATAACGCGTCTCCTTTTTATCTGGTTTCTGAAAGAAAAGAACCTCGTGTCATCAGACCTCTTTGAAGAAGAAGGCGCGCGAACCTACCTGAAAAACTTTGATTTTGAGACATCCGATTACTACCAAGCTATCCTGCAAAATCTTTTCTTTGCAACGCTCAATACACCAATTCCCGAACGCGCTTTCCGGGAACCTAATGACTCGGATGATACTGACACGCCGACAACTGAGAAATCTCCTCGACCTGTCTATAACAAAGATCATCGCAATTCAAACAAATATCGATATGCCGACCTGCTCCAAGACAGAGACGCTTTTTTAGAACACCTTAAGCAGGTGCCGTTTGTCAACGGAGGCTTGTTCGACTCTCTTGATTCGTTTAAGGGACAAAAGGCTGGGGGTAAACGCGTTGATTGCTTCACAGATTGGAAACCGCATAGGCAGAAATTGCATGTACCAGCAAAACTCTTTTTTCAAAAAGAAAAAGGGCTTTATGAAATCTTCTCATGCTATAAGTTTACTGTTGAAGAAAATACACCGGTTGAACAAGAGGTAGCACTTGACCCAGAACTGCTCGGACAGGTGTTTGAGAATCTCCTTGGCGTGTATAATCCCGAATCAGAAACCGCAGCCCGCAAGACTACTGGATCCTACTACACACCCCGCCAGATTGTTGACTACATGGTGGACGAAGCACTCATCGCCTATTTCGTACAGAAAGTTAAACCGTATGACAATGACAAAAAGTACTTGGAAGACCGACTCCGAGATGATCTCTTGGCATACCATCAACTCGGTGAGATAGGTAAACCGAAGGATCACCTTATCCATGAAAATGAGATCGAGCCGATGATAGATGCCATAGATAGACTCGAAATCCTTGACCCAGCCGTAGGATCCGGTGCCTTTCCGATGGGGATTCTCAATAAGTTGGTCTTAATCCTCAAAAAACTGGATCCAGAAAATAGACTCTGGAAAGCGCGACAGGTGGCACAGGCGGAAAATATACCCGACCCGCAAAGCCGAGAAGTCGCACTCGCCGGTATTGATGCAGTTTTTTCTGAAGCCAACCAATACAACAATTACGGTAGAAAACTCTATCTCATTCAAAACTGTATCTACGGTGTGGACATTCAACCTATCGCTGTGACGATTGCTAAATTGCGCTTTTTCATCTCGCTTGTTATCGAACAAAAATCAGATGCGGATGCAGCCAAAAACTACGGTATTCGTCCATTGCCCAATTTAGAGACAAAGTTAGTTGCTGCCAATACCCTCATCGGTTTAAATGAGTTGCGCCAACCTGATTTACAACTGTTACTTGAGAATGACCTTATTCAGCAATTACGACAGGAGATCGAGAATATCTGTGTCAAGTATTTCAGTGAGAGTAACCGCCAAGTCAAGATGAAGTATATAGACGATGAAGATCGGTGTCGTGAACAATTGGCGAAGGTATTAGCAACACAGCATACGGAGTGGTGCAAGCGAGAGGAAAACAAAATTTCGGAGCAGGTGGCGCAGATCCCAAAAGAAAAAGCACAAAAACAATTAAGGGAGAAATTGGAGAAGGCATATAAAGTACGCGAGATGAAACTCACCGCTGGAGTTGCTGAGGCACAACGAATCGCCAATTGGAAACGGTATGACCAGAATGACAAAGCGAATTTTTTCGATCCGGAGTGGATGTTCGGTGTCACAGATGGGTTTGATATTACTATCGGCAATCCACCCTATGTTAGAGCGGACGCAGGTGGAGACGACCCAATATTGCGTCAGAAAAATGCAGAGATGCGCAAGGAAATTAAGGACTGCAAACAGTATGAAACACTTTACGAGAAATGGGATCTGTTTATTCCGTTTATTGAACGCAGTTATCAACTACTCAAACCCAATGGTTTCACGACGCTCATCGTCTCCGATGCCTATTGCCATGCCAAATATGCATTGAAATCCCAAGAGTGGTTTCTGCAAAATAGCAAGATACTGAGATTGGACTTTTTAGGCAAGATTCAGATTTTCGATGCTGCTGTGAAAAATGTTATCTATCTGTTTCAACATGCAGAGGGGAACGATAACAAACCTGAACGCCGCGTGCATGCCCCGATATTTGGTGCAGTAGATTTCTTGCCAACTGACGAACAGCAGAATCTAACGCAGCGAGCATTTTTCCCAGAAGATACCGTCGCACAACAATTTGCGGTACCAACAATAACGCTTGATAATATCTGCTATATTAGTTATGGATTGAGACCAAATAGTAACCCACAAGATAAGGTGAAATTTGTCACTTCTGATGTCGTTTCAGATAAAAAAGATCGTATTCATAGCAAGCCATTTGTTGAGGGAAAACACTTAGAGCGTTGGCTGCCAAAAACAAACCTTTGGATTGAGTGGAACACGGATCGGGCCCCTACAAAATTCTACAGGCCAACATTCCCAGAAATGTATACAGTAGACGAAAAAATCTTAATTCAACGACTGCCGGGTCCAAATTTGAAAGCTTGTTATGACGATCAGCAACTTGTTTTCACACCAAGCAGTGTTGGATTCATCTTTTGGCATAACTTATCTGGTATTCACAACCGATCTATTCAGAAACAGACGCGCTATCGCGACGAAAAACCAAAACCTGATTTTCCCAAACGGGAGGAACTTGAAAAAATAAGCCATCGTTTTGCCATGAAGTTTTTACTTGGTGTGATGAACTCGGTTACTGCGCGTGATTTTTTGAGGGCAAATCGTCGTAGCAACATAAGCCTTTACCCTGATGACTGGAAGCAGCTGCCGATTCCGGATGTGCCGCCTGAACAACAGGCTCCAGTTGTTGAATTGGTTGATAAAATTCTCGATGCCAAGCGGAAAGGCCTTGAGAGAAAGGTAGCACGCCTTGAAAAGAAATTAGATAAGGCAGTATCCGCGCTTTATGGCGTTGAAAATTAGGAGTGTGATATATGAAGATAAAATCAATCCATCTAAAGAATTTCAAACGTTTTACAGATCTGACTATTGAGGGATTACCTGAAACAGCAAAACTTGTCGTGATGATCGGGCCTAATGGGAGTGGTAAATCCTCAGCACTTGAAGCATTACAATTTTCAAGGCAGGCAAAAGGCTTTTTTACTTTCAGCGGTTCTCCTGCTTACTATCTCAAATCTGTCTCTTCAGAAAATAATAGGGACTTTAATGTGGTTAGCGGAAACGTAGAGATAATATTTCACGGCGAAGCGATAAGCAGCCAAGCAGGTTGGAAGCGTGCTTTTCATCTACGATCCTCCTATAGGAACGATTCAATGGAAAGGGACAGAATTACTTTGACTCCTCCTCCGATAGAAACAGAACAGAGGTTTACTCGGTTGACAGAAAACGATCAGGCAGTCGCGGCAAACTACAGTCGGTTATTTAGCCAATTAATGGAACGTTGTTCTGCAGTTGATCAACGGGAAAAAAATGTAGGTGAACTTCAAGACAAAGTTTTTGGAGAACTACGAGAAACGATAGATCAACTATTCAGTGATCAAAAATTGGTGCTGAATGGCTTAGGTAATCCGGGAAAGGGCGAAATTTTCCAATTTAGCAAAGGTAGAAGTCAGGAATTTTCATACGAAGTTTTATCTAGCGGGGAAAAGGCAGCACTTGACCTACTTTTAGATATAACAGTTACAAAAGTAGAATGCAACGATACCGTGTTTTGCATTGATGAGCCGGAAGCACACATACACACAAAACTTCAGGGGGCCCTCCTTGAGCAACTTTACAAACTTATTCCTGACAATTCTCAACTTTGGATTGCTACCCATTCTGCAGGCATGGTCCGCAAGGCACAAGACCTCCACCAAGATAATCTAGAATCTGTCGTTTTCCTCGATTTCGGTAAAGACAACTTTGATGAACCAGTGACACTCAAACCTATTATACCGGATCCAGACTTCTGGGCGCGTACCTATGAAGTTGCTCTGGGAGACCTCACTGAATTGGTGGTAACCGGACGAACTGTATTCTGTGAGGGCGAAGAGTTTGATGAAGAATGCTATAGGAATATTTTTAAAGACCTATACCCCGAAGTCTGTTTTGTTTCTCTGGGAGCGCGAAGCAACGTAGAAAAATCCGTAACAGCAGCGAATCTTGCAATTGAGAAGATTGCTGAGAAGGCAAAAGTTATCGGAATAGTAGACAGAGATAAAGCAACTTGCGGCGAAATAAAGCGGAACGCTGAAAAAGGTATCCGTACTTTATCACGGACAACCCTTGAAAGTTATCTGCTTGATGACGAGGTGCTAACAAAGTTATGTGAAGATTACGACGCGTCCGATAAAACCGAAGATTTGCTTGCTGGAAAACAAAATGCCCTTGACAAGTTTAAATTGAAATTGTCCGACAATTTGAAGCCTATTGTTCAACAAGTACATGGTGCTGCGCAAAAAGCTTTAAAATCGGCGAATTTGGGAAATAGCAAGGAAAGTTTTATGATGGATGTGCTCGCTACGCGCATTCAACCCGGTATGAAGGTTTATGAGGAGCTGCACGAAGACATCTTCGGTGAGTGACTTATTGATTGATCTGTTTTGATTTTCCTGCAAGTTCCTATTGATAACGTCTTCATTTTTGAGAGGTAGCCTTCATGCGAATTCCGTTTAATCTATATGACTTTTTAGGGTATACAGTGCCTGGGTTAATCGTAATAATAATACTGGCGATTTTGATAAACCCCGAACTGCTGTCAAATCTACCTGATGAATTAAAAGATAAAGATAGCGAATTAGCACAATTCCTGCGTCCTACTGTAACGCAAGGGATTTTGTACGTGGTAGTTTGTTATCTCGTCGGTTTCGCCACTGATGGATTAGTATATTGGCTTTTTGGAAAACTGGCAAGTATTTTTGGATCTATTATGAGATTCCATTCCCGTGAAGGGTGGTTTGAGAAAACTCTATTGGATTGTAGATGCAGAGGTGATTCTGATAAATTCAGTCCTTATACAGATGAATTTGTAGAAAATTTCAAAGTCAAAATTGAAGAGGTTTTTGGCATTAAAGTAGAAACAGTACGAGAAGAGGCAGAAAAGGCCAAAAATGCTAAAAGGTATATAGAGATTTTTGATCTGTGTCGAACTACTGTTCTAAAGCAGAGTCCAGACGTTTACTCGCGCGGTTTTACATTATTAGCACAATATAATTCTGCCAAATTGATGGGGAGTATCTTTTTTCTTGCAACTGTCGGATTTTGGCTCATGTATAAATTTAATGCAACTGTATCAGCGAAGCCAATAACTACAAGGATTAAATTTTCCTTCTGCATTCAATCTCGACATGAGCCCGGATTTTTAGTAAGAATTCTTGTTCCGTCACAGTACTGGCAATGGCTACTGATCTTAATCTGGTTTTTGGTGCTTGTATTGCTTTGGACAAAGAGGGAAGTCAGAGAAAAAGACAAGCAAAACGAAAAAAAACGATCTTTGTTTGGCTTCTTTTATTCGTTAATTGCAGGAGGACTTGGTTTCATTGCTTGGTGGAAAGAAGGGGTTGATGTTCTATTTGTATGCTATTGCGTCAGTGCGGTTTTATGCCCTATATTTTTTCATCTTTATCGTATACGTCTTAAGTATTATCGTAATACCATCCTTTACGGATTTTATGAATATGCCGTAACTCGCGAAAAATCGGGAGAATCCAAAAATAGCGAAAATTGATTTGAATTACTTATTAAATAGTGGTATAATTTTAATATGACAGAACGACCGCATGAAATGCGAGACCCCATTCATGGGTTTATCAAACTTTCTAAAAAAGAGAAGAAACTGATTGACACCCAAGTGTTTCAACGACTTCGTCGGATTCGCCAATTGGCAATGACGTTTTTGGTGTATCCGGGTGCTGTCCATACACGCTTTGATCATTCAATTGGTGTGATGCACGTCGCGGGCCGAATTTGCGCCAGACTCCGGGAGTTAAATCCAGAGAGAGTATCCAATGAAGACATTGATCGGGTACGCCTCGCAGCATTGCTTCATGATGTTGGGCACGGCCATTGTAGTACAAATCGGAATCATAGTATTCCTCATCGGGTACGCCTCGCAGCATTGCTTCATGATGTTGGGCACGGCCCCTTTAGTCATGTTTCCGAGCATCTTTTGAAAAAGTACGCACCAGCAGATGCTGATACAGGGCAAGTTCTGGAAAAAATACACGAGAAAATCACGGTAGATATTGTCCAGAGCGATTTGCAAATCGACGAAATTCTGAGCAATGAAGAATGCGATTTCGTGGTCAACATGATTCAAGGACAAGAAGCGTGGGACTGGCGGCGTGACGTTGTTTCTAGTGAGTTAGATGCTGATAAAATGGACTATCTCTTGCGAGATTCCTACTTCACGGGTGTTAAATATGGGGAGTACGACTTGGAAAAGATGATTGAATCTTGTCTTATTGACGTGGAGGAAACTGATCATTCAGTTGATATTGACAAAGAGGAAACTTCTCTTGCAATCAGCAGCAAAGCAATCTATGCGCTTGAACAACTTCTACTTGCACGATATCACATGACCCAGCAGGTATATTGGCACCGAGTCAGTTTGATTTCCAACGAAATGATTATTCGCGGGATTAGCCTTGCAATTGATGATAATAATGAGGAAATGAAACAACTTTATCAATACGATGAAAAAAATAAAGACGAGTTTATCAAAAACTATCTGAAGTATCACGATGAAAAATTAGTTGAACTTTTGAAAAGATGTGAGCAACAAAAGGCACATGAAATTTTCAATCGGCTTTATGAACGACATCTCTTTAAAATGGTTGCTGAACTCCGCCTCAAAGACGAAACGCTAAGGGTTAAAAGAAGAATCATTGGAATGACAGATGACAAAACTGGGGAACGGCAATCAGAAAAAGAGAAAGAAATAGCCGATCTCCTAAAAATTGATGCCGATTATGTGATTATCAAACCTCTTCAAATTCGGAATCCGAACTACGGCAGCCGAAGTTATATCTTGAATCCAGACGCTATTAAGATTTTTGACGAGACAGAAAAGGATCTCATGGATATGAATGATTACACAAACGAACTGTATTTCGCGAGACCTTCCACCGATGAAACTTCCTTAGAAAAGTTGCAAGTTTATGCGCCATACGATGATTGGCACCTATTGGATGAACAACACAAATCGGACCTTGAGGCTCATATTCAAGACATTTTGAAATCTACTTAGAAGGAGATGCAATGTACACTATAGATGTCCTATTACTTGTTGTCAAGGAGGCAGGGGAAAATGGCTTACAAGGGAGAACGCTCCTCCAAAAGAAAGTCTATTTTCTATCTGAACTCGTGGGCATTGATTTAGGATTTTCTGCACACTACTACGGACCTTACAGCGGTTTAGTCGCTGGTAACCTGGCAAGCTTAGTGAACCACGGATTTCTTGATGAAGTAACAGAAGTCTTTGAAACGACTCCGCCTCGAAACCGCTTTGGTGAAAAAAATCGGTACACTTACTTCCTAACTGATGATGCTAAAGAGTTGTGGAGCGACATTGAGAACGATCCAGAATTCCCAGAATGGAAGGAAAAACTTGATCGCATAAACGCTTACGAAATCGCTCACGATTTTGATAGACTTTCTATTGCGGCAAAGGTTCATTATATTCTTGATTGGAGAGGTGAAAGCAAAATCGGAGAGGTTGAACGGGTCGCCGAAGAGTATGGTTGGAGAGTAGAGAGGGAGGATATCGAAAGCGTCCTTTTCTTTCTAAAGGGGTTAGAGCTTGTAACAACCGATGAGTCTGATAACATTCCGTTTTAAAAATGAAGGGTATTGTAATCATGGTCGGTGAACGCCTGAGAAGATTTAGACTTGTTCCGGGTATGTCCCTTGGGAACTTAGAAGCTGCAATTGATGGATTAGTTAGCAGTCAAACACTGTCAAAGTATGAGCGCGGGAAACTTCAACCAACAGCGAGTGAAATCAAAGCATCCTCCGGTATACTCATAATACAACGTAATCCTAACGTAATTCCGATTGTGGAAGGATAAGAATGAGCAAACCTCTGAAGATTTTCATTACTTACGCCCATAAAAATTCAGAAGCAAAGGACGAATTGATAACCAGCCTTGATGTCCTGAAGCAAAACGGGTTAATTGATGTCTGGCACGACAACGAAATTCTACCTGGAGACAAATGGCGAGATGAAATTTTCAACAACCTTGCCGATTCGGATATTCTACTCTACCTTACTTGTCGGTATAGTCTCGCTTCTGAAAACTGCAATAAAGAATTAACTGTTGCGTTAAATCCAAACATAAGAGTGATTCCGATTATCCTTGAACACTGCGATTGGCAAAATCATCAACTTAGCGATTTTCAAGCTCTTCCCGAAAAAGGCAAGCCAATTTATGATATTAACGAATGGAATCCTGAGAGCAAAGGGTGGATGAGTGTAGTAGAGGGCATCCGAAAGGTTATAAACGAAATGCAATCTCAAGCAAAGCCCTCACCCAGAATAACACCCGAAGAAATAGAAATACTTGCTTTCTTGGCATTCCACCGGGGGAACTTTATGATGATGCTGGATCAATTAGACGAAGCGTTAAAAGCTTACTCGCGGACAATTGAACTCAGTCCAAGTGATACAGCAGCATACACCAATCGTGGTCTTACTTACATAAGTAAAGGTGAGTTTGACCTTGCCATTAGAGATTATAATACGGCAATAAAGTTGAAACCAGATTTCGCCATGGCCTATAACAACCGCGGTGTGGCTTATGAACTCAAAGGTGAAGATGCCCGCGCCTTTCAAGAGTTTGACACGGCAGTTAGGCTGGATCCCAAGGAGGTTATGGCCTATACTAACCGCGGCATGGCTTATAGCAAGAAAGGCAAGGTGGACAAAGCTATCAAAGATTTAAACAAAGCGATAGAACTCGATCCTGATTGTGCCGATGCATATAATAATCGAGGCAGTGTTTATAGCCTCAAGAATGAAGTTAACAATGCCATTGCAGACTATAACAGAGCGATAGAACTTAATCCTCAAGATGCTGTAGTCTATTACAATCGTGGTAATACTTATTATGATGGAGGCGAAGTTGATCTTGCCATCAGAAACTATAACACCGCAATATGCCTCAACCCTGATTATGCCGAAGCATATCATAATCGTGGCAATGCTTATTCCAAGAAAAACGAAACCGATCGAGCCATCGAAGACTATAATAAGGCAATTGAACTTAAGTCAGATTATGCCGAAGCATATAATGGACGCGGCAATGCTTACTACAAGAAAGGCGAGGTGAATCAAGCTATTGAAGACTATAATAGGGCAATAGAACTCGATCCTGATTATGCTAATGCCTATTACAATCGCGGCATTACTTACGCTAACAAAGACAATTTTGATAATGCCATAAAAGATTATACCACCGTGATAAAACTCAATCCTTATGATCCCGAAGCACATTACAATCGTGGCAATGTTTACCACGATACAGGGCAGATTGACAAGAGTATTGAAGACTACACCAAAGCCATACACCTAGATCCAAATCATGTCTCTGCCTATACCAATCGAGGCAGAGCTTACCACAAGAAAAACGAGCATGTCCTCGCCATCAAAAGTTATACTATAGCGATAGAACTCAATCCTGATAAGGTTATAACCTATTTTTATCGCGGTGCTGCTTACGGCAACAAAGGCGAGGTTGATGAGGCCATCATAGACTACACCAAAGCGATAGAACTCAATCCTGATTTTGTCATGGCATATACCAACCGAGGCAATGCTTACTGTGATAAAGGCGAAGTTGACAACGCAATCGTAGACTATACCACCGCGATAAAACTTAAACCGGACGATGATGCCATGGGCTATAATAATCGCGGTATTGCTTATGGCATGAAAGATGAATTGGATCGCGCTATTGAAGACTTCAACAAGGCCATAGAACTCAAATCTGATTATGCCGATGCCCATAGTAACCTTGGAGAAGTTTACGACATGAAAGGCGATATAGATTGCGCTATTGAAAATTTCACTAAAGCGATAAATATAGATTCAAATCATGTTCGTGCTTATATCAGTCGCGGCAGAGCTTACGACAAAAAAAACGAGCACGCCCTTGCTATCAAAGATTATACAAAGGTGATAGAACTCAAGCCAGATGAGACCATAGCCTATTTCTATCGTGGCGTAGCCTATGGTAACAAAGGCGAATTCAACAACGCAATCATAAACTTCACTAAAGCCATAGAACTCAAGGGAGACAACCCTACACTCAATATTATACTTTATTCCACACGAGCTATTACTTACCTCATCAAAGGCGAGTTCGACAACGCAATCAGAGACTATAACAAAGTGATAAAGATCAAACCGGATGAGGCAAACGCTTATTACAGTCGTGGTGAAGTTTGGTTACTTATGAAAGATTGGGAAAAAGCAAAAGCAAATTTGATAGCTGCGAAAAACATGGGTGAGGAGATTGGTGTTTTATTTTTTAACATGCACACAAGCATTGAGAATTTTGAACAAAAAACGGGTGTTCAATTACCAGAAGACATCGCTGCCCTGCTAACTTCGCCATAGGTGTAGCAGTGAACAAAAAACTGTCCGCTTAGCAGATAACTTGATGTTACAGAGTGTTAATCCGCGACCTCCGTGTCATCCGCGAAAATCCGCGATTCAGACAAGAGATAATCCACGTTCCCCGTGAAATCCGTGCAAATCCGCGATTCAGAGAAAGGCGCAATGAATTGCGCAACTACGAACAGAGACACTCTTAAAATCCGCGTCATCCGTGAAATCCGTGCAAATCCGCGATTCAGACAACAAAAAATCCTGAACACACAAACCCACCCATCTTCTGAACACGCGCCCCTCATCTCAACATTTCCCTTGAAAATCAGATCGGCCGCTGCTATACTCATAATACCCTATCACTGCTATTGACACAGAAAAACGCGCTGCCATTCGGGAAAATAACGTGCCGACACCAAAGGCAATAATCCGCGAAATCCGTGTCATCCGCGATAATCCGCGATTCAGACAACAGAGATAATCCGCGATTCCAACAACCATCTACATGAAGGACACCAAATGAACACTACTCTGAAACATAAAGACATAACCCAAAAGATCATCGGGGCAGCATTTGAGGTACATAAATTTTTCGGTAACGGCTTCCAAGAGTTGATTTACCAGCGAGCGTTAGCAATTGAGTTGAGAATAGCCGGACTGGAATTCGCTCGGGAAATTGAGCAGGATATTTTCTATAAAGATTTTCCGAAGCCTATCGGCACACGCAGAGCAGATTTTGTAGTAGCAGGAAAAGTATTGGTGGAATTGAAGGCGATTACTGAATTGGAAGCCGTGCATGAGGCACAACTCTTAAATTACTTGAAAGCGTATCGTTTGGAAGTCGGTTTGTTAATCAACTTTGGTGGGAAAAGTTTAAGACACAAAAGACTGATTCTCTCACAACCCAATCCGGGGCGACGCAGTTGACGCTGCTTTTCTTTCTGAATCGCGGATTTTCGCGGATTTATCGGATGACGCGGATTTTTGACACTGGTGTCGTCAAATTATATTGTGTAAAGTTGCCGAAATGGTATGTCCACGCGCGCGAGGGATTGTCCCGATGCAATACACTTAAAATCCGCGAAATCTGTGTAATCCGCCTAATCCGCGATTCAGAAAAGAGAGATAATCCGCGTCCTCCGTGCTATCCGCGCCCTCCGCGATTCAGACAAAAAATAACGTCCCACTCAAATAGCACCCCGCACCCCTAAATTTTGACTGAATATTTACGCATCCCAAAAAATCTTGAAAAAAGTACCCAAATATGGGATAATGT
>JAPPMR010001001.1 GCA_028818995.1 Candidatus Poribacteria bacterium
CCGTGAAGCTGAGCCTCTATTAGCGTTGTTCCGCGTCCCATAAATGGATCGTAAACAACAGATTCTGGTTCGCAGAACTTTTTGATAAAAAATGCTGGTAATTGCGGTTTGTAACAGGCGCGATATGAAATCTCGTGGATGGAGTGCCCAGCACGTTGTTTTGCTGTCCAAAATTCGTCTACATCAGTAGGGACAGAAGCCAAATAACTTTTGGGTTGGTAAAAATCAAAGGCTAATTGTACTGAATCCATAAATCCTGTTTATATATTTGCTTCAAAAAAGGTTCTCTGATTAGAAATAGCGGACTCTGTTAACTTAGATTGCTTCTTTCCCCAAATTGCTTCTAAATCAGAGGTACAAGCGTAATCCTTGAAAAAACGAGAAATATCGTCAGATTCTCTCTGTTCTGCAAGTCTGTTTTGAATGAGTTCTACGTTAAATGCATCAAGTTCAATACCGATTGATTTTCGTGCTAATTGTTCTGATACAACCAACGTTGTGCCTGAACCTGCAAATGGATCAAGGACGACATCACCTGGATTTGTGGAAGAGAGGATGATTCGAAGGAGGAGTTGAATAGGAGTTTGCTGTTTGTGTAGACGACTTCCCTCCGCATCGCGAAGTGCTTCATCACCTGCAAAATAGCCCGATGTTAACTCGCGAATATCGTCCCATACGTCTGTAACATAAATGCCGTTTTCACGCGTGTACTTGTAATCTGCTGGCAGTGGCGGATCAATACGTAGACGATTGAAAACGCGTGGTGCTTTGCCCTTTGTTGCAAACCCAATTATCTGATAGTGTTTTCCAAATCGTTTTGTTCCTGGCACTGCTGAGGTTTTCTTTTTCCAGACGATAAGATTTTGAAAAGTCCATCCACTATCGCGTAAGCATTGCAAAACGAATTCTGTATTTTTTTCGCGTTGCATGAAATAGATAGCGCCGCCATCCGAAGTTAATGCGTAGATTTTTGAACATACCTCTCGCATCCATTCCCAATATTCTTCAGGAGGTAGGTTATCATTCCATTGATTGTATGCTTTGTCTTGATTGAAGGGAGGGTCAAGAAAGGATAGGTCTATCTTAGAAATAAAATTGCTGGTATCCAAAGCTGTTGTGCAACTGTCATGGAGCACGATACAGTCTTTGCTAAATGAGTTTCCCATGGTGACATACGTTTATACATTAATGGAGTTCAGAGCAAATCTTCTTGAAATATTGCGTGCCATCAATCTTTGGGATTTACAGATTGCTGGCTAAACCGTGTAATTTTTTACAATCTCTTCATCCAGATTTTCCAAAACATCTTTTGCGTCACGTTGCATTGGCTTCTCTTTTTTTACTTCTGCTTCAAGGAAACCGTTCTCTTCAATAACATTCTCCTCAACATAGATCGGCACTTCACATCGGATTGCAAGAGCAAGCGCGTCGCTCGGTCGCGAATCTATATCGTATTCTTGCCCATTCAATTCAAGTTTTACTTGGGCAAAGAAGGTCTGTTTTTCAACTGCATTGATACAAATGGAACTAACCTTGCCAGAGATTGTGTCAATGACATTCTTGAGTAAGTCGTGCGTCATTGGTCGTGGCAGATCAACTTTTTTGAGTCGGTTCTCTATTGCCCACGCCTCCGATTCACCTATCCATATCAACAATATCCGTTTAGATTCGCCTTCTTTTTCTTTTAAGACGACAACTGGTGCGCCTGTATTTCGATCAACGGTCAGAAATTCAATCTTAACTTCGACCATGTTATTTCTCCTTTTCAAAGAATCCGTGTTTTTCAATCACATCGTCTTCCACATAGATTGGTGCGTTAGAACGGATTGCGATGGCAAGTGCATCACTCGGTCGCGAATCTATGTCGAGGTCTTGAATGTTGGAGTAGGAGCGATCTCCGAATCGCGACGAAATGCATTAATAGCCGGGAATCGGAGTTCCGTCCTACCGTTCAAATATGTCTAATAAATTCTAAAATCTACCATAATTTACTCAGAAACAGGATCGGACTCGGGCTCGGCATCAGATTCAGAATCCGAAACGGCGTTCCGATTTAATCCCTTAGCATAATCTGAAATTGTTTGTCCGATCCTTGCTGTATCAATACCGCTAAAGTTCACCAGTTCCTTGAGAAGTGGCATTGCCGCGCCAGCGTTGATAATCGACCCAAGAATTCGGTTCATACTACCAGAACTACCATTGCCACCACCATTTCCACCTAAATCAAGCACGCGGATGCTTTCAATGCGTTCCGCGGGTTTCATCAACTCATTTGTGACTTCAGGTAGTGCTTCTACGAGTGCAAGTACTGCATCACTGACAAGCACTTGTGGCTCAGCCTGATTTTTAGCAGTAATTAATGCTTCCTCACCGTCTGCCTCGGCTCTTGCCTCAACAAGGAGTGCTTCGGAGAGTATCTTTGTTGCTTCAGCCTTGACTTGCGCTGCTTCAAGTTCCGCTTTTGCTGTTTCAACAATAGTATACACTTCCGCGTCAGCGGTCTTTTCCTTCGCAATTCTTTCTTCGTCCGCTTCTTGTTCGGCACGAATCAGTTCTACCTTGCTTTCACGCTCCGCTTTTTCAATTGCTTCAGCTGTATCAACTGCAGCTTCAGCACGCGCTTTCTCAGCTGAAACCTCTAAGAATTCAATGAGGGCAGCCTCGCGTTCTTTTTCTTTAATTGAAACCAAAATAGTGTTTTCCGCCTCAGCTTCTTTTTCTGCACGTTCTTTGTCCAACAGAATAATTTTACGCTCAATGTCAGTCTCTTTGACGGTAGCTTCTTGATCAATCTTTGCTTTTTCAATAGTAAGGGTTCGTTGAATTTCAGCTTCTTCAACCGTTTGCTGTTGTTGCACGCGGGCAATTTCGACAGCCTGTTTTTGTGCGATTTCGCTTTCTTCAACCATCTTTTCCTGCTCAATACGTTCCATCTCTATTTTTTGAGTCTGTACAATTTCAGCGGATTTCACAGCCTGTTCCTGTTTAATGCGTGCTTCCTCAACCGCTTGCAGCTGTTCAAACTTATGTGCCTCAACCGCGCGTTCCTGTTCAGCCTTGTTCGTAGCAATTTCCTTGCGCTGTTCTTCCTGTGCAAACTCAAGCCTCTGTTCTACTTCTAAAGCTTTTGTCTCTGTTTCCTCTTCCTTTTGCTTAATTTCAAGTTCCGCAAGGAGACGATCTTCTTCACGTCTGACCTTATTTTCATGCTCAATCTTGGCGGTTTCAGTCTGCTTTTCTTCCACTTCCTTCTTGATCGTCATAATTGCAACGACATCAAATCGGTTGTTTTCATCAAGCGATTCAAGTGGGGTTTGGTCAAGGTTCGTTACTGCAACGGTTTCAAGTTTAAAGCCGTTCTGTTCCAAATCCTCAAGACATGCCTCCTGAACCTGGTCGGAAAATTCTTGGCGTTTTTCGTGAAGTTCCTGCAAATCCATAGTCGCAGCAACACTTCGAAGAACACCAACGAGTTTACCTTCCAGCAATGAATTCACTGCCTGCGGAGTTAAAGTTTTATCACCAAGACTTGCCACAGCTTTAAGCACATCTGCTTCATTCGGTTCAATTTTTACATAGAACTCCGCTTGTATGTCAACCCGCAAACTGTCCTTAGTAATCAGTGCTGCTTGTCCCTCACGTTCAACAGGGAGTTGCAACGTATTTAAAGAAATGATCTGCGTCACATTCGTGATTGGATTAACGAGTGTTCCGCCAAATACAACACGTTTTTTGTTTCCCCCTGAGATCACTAACGCTGCGTCCGCAGGGGCTTTTTTGTAGAAAGATTTGTATATTAGCACAAAAATAACAAACAACGCAATCAGACCGCCCACAATGAGTACAAACAGTTGTCCACCCATTTTTCATATCTCCTTTACTTCAAAATCATGTTGATAATCGGAATCGACATTTAGTGCAATTCCGCTTCTACAGGTTTTACATCAAATATTCGTTTCTCAGAATCATAGTTGATTAGAATTACAATATCACCCTTTACTGGATTGGGTTCATCTGGTTTGACACGACACTTCACTGTTAACGTATTGCCATCCGGAGCTTGTACCCGTGCAGTGCCGAAAGTCGGTGTGATTTGACCACTAATAACCCTCCCTTGTAAACCGAGTAGATGGAGATCCTTTGTAGCTGGATCACTTTCAGGAAAGAGTTTAGAGAGTGTTAGTGATAAGTATCGAGTGCCTAAAACACTACATACCAAGGCAATTGCACAGGAAATCCAAACGAAACTTTGTATTTTTTCTACATCCAAGATTTCATTAACGATTAAACCTGTGAAACCCCACGTAGTAAAGAGCGTCATTACCACAATCATAAAGGGTACTCTGCCTACATTCAGGAAACCCAAAACGTCAACAAAAACATTGCCACTTACACCGGAATCTGCTGCTATATCAGTATCGGCATCCACGTCTGCATCAACGTCCATGTCTACATCAGCATCAACGTCTACATCTACATCTACATCGGCATCAACGTCGAAGTCAACGTCAGCGTCAACATCAAAGTCCACATCGGCATCCACGTCGAAGTCAACGTCAGCATCAACGTCTGCGTCTACATCGGCATCCGCACCAAAGTCCAGACCACCGAGTATAAGCCGAAAAATTGCAAACAAAAACACGACAGCAAGCGGTGCAGTAAACCATACATTATATGTTACAGTTAGGTAAGTCCAAAAGCCCATATTTACCTCTGTATCTGTTCGGTGATAAGTTGATGAGCGCGACGCGCTTCACGCAAACTCATGTTATCAATCCAAAAACTATTACGTTTGACATTAATTTCAAGTCGTGCTTGCCCAAAAAACCGATGCTTCAAAAGTCGGGCAAGTTTCACGGTGCTAATTTCGCTAAAAAACACATTACATCGGATATTAGCGTAAGAGATAGCCAAACTTCCCATATATTTTTCGTCTAAGATCAGCACTCGTAACGTGGTAATCAAAACAAAATCAGGGTGCAGCAGTGAAGAACGACCAAGAACGCATAAACATATCTGTTCATCCGGCTGAAGTTCTGATTTAGCAATCCGTTGAATACGGTTTGGAAGATTTTCAAAATCAGCCATCGTGCCTCGTCCTTATTATATAGAGACATCTATCAGCGGAAAGATAGTAAAAAATTCACTTTTTTGGGTCGCTGGGTAATGTATGTTCTAAAAATAGAAAAAAATGAAATAATTGTACAATACAAACGACACAACATCAACGAAGCAAATTCCTTAGACTGATTGTGCCGAATGGTGATGGAGGTGGCGGGAATTGAACCCGCGTCCGAAAGCATATTGATAAAGGCTACTACATGCTTATCACAGGTTTTAAGTTTCGCTGTTCAGGCTCCCCTGTGCGGGATTCATGAAGGCTATCTCAAGTTTAGGTTCACGGAATGCCCCTTGAGAACAATCAAACCGCTATCCCGTATTGCGGCGCTTTAGCTTCCCTGACGGGAAACAGGTTGGCCAAGCGTAGCTGCGTATTAAGCAGCTAATGCTAATTCTTGATCAGCAATTATAATTGTTCCGCCTATTTTACGAGGCCTGCGGAGACCTCGACATGCAACCTGTATCGCAATTACCTCCGTCGAAACCAAGTTCACCCCCAAATATATTTTGTGAGTTTATGTATATGCCCGTATTTCTCGGTTAGCGTGTTCACGTTCAATTTTATCACGCTTATCGTAGACTCGCTTCCCTTGGGCAACTGCTAATTCTAATTTTACCTTACTACCGCTGAAGTAAGCACGTGTTGGAACTAAGGTCATTCCCTTTGACTGAACTGATCGCGTTAATTTTCTTATTTCATTACGATGCAGTAGAAGTTTACGAGGACGTTTCGCTTCATGATTCATCCGATTTCCTTGATCATATAAACCGATAAACGCATCAATAAGAAATACCTCTCCGTCTGTTATTTGTGCGTAACTGTCGGTCAAGTTAAACTGTCCGTTTCTAATCGCTTTTACTTCAGTCCCCTGCAAAACGATGCCTGCCTCATACCGATCATGTAGATGATAGTCGTACCGTGCTTTCCGGTTGACAGTAATCGTTGGGTTCTGTGGGGATTTCTTTTTATCTTTCACAATAACCCTTATTTTACCATATATTATATGAAGTGTGCAAGGAAAATGTGGTTTAATGACAGATCCACTCAATTTTCCAATAATTTCTAACTTCTTTCAAAGGTCTCTTCCTGTAGGAGCGAGCTCCAGCTCGTGACATCTTAGGACCGGTCGCGAGATGGAACTCGCTCCTACAGAATGTCCGAGGTGCCAAATTCCAAACGCTTATTTGGCAATGAGTTGCACAACTACGAACGCTCATCTTCTTAAATTGACAGTTATGGTTAGAGCGATAGCGAAATTCAACGGACAATACTATTATGAATCATTAACGAATGTGATAAAATGCGTCAGAAATATAGAAGACTAATAGCCATAGTATTCATTTGGAATTGAGCGAATAATATGATAAATTTTGGTAGATTGAGAAAAAATAACACATATTTTCCACTTTATGCAACCTGTAGACAAAAAACTGTGTCTTTAATATCATACATACAAAATGTATCAATTTTACTGAACCAAAATACCAAATAAGGAGTAAAACAATGAAAAGACTTGTTTTTTTACTACTATTCATAATCATAGCACCAGGACTGGCAATAAGCGAACCGCCAGAAGAGATGGTGCTGATATCCGCAGGTGAGTTTACGATGGGCACAGATGATCCGAAGGCAACTGATGACCAACGACCCGCACGAAAAGTTAATTTAAAAGCATTTTACATTGACAAACACGAAGTTACAAATGCCGAATTTCAAGCATTTATCTTAGCAGATGGATACAATAAACAGGAATACTGGACAAAAGAAGGGTGGGACTTCATTCAGAAGGAGCGATTTGTCTATAGTTATCCAGCAAAGAGAAAGTATCGGATTGACAAACCACTTGGTTTTGAGGGAAATTCTGTATCACGAGAACCTGACCACCCGGTTATTGGGGTGAGTTGGTATGAGGCATCTGCTTATGCTGTATGGGCAGGTAAACGTCTGCCAACCGAGGCAGAGTGGGAGAAGGCTGCCAGAGGCACTGATTCCCGGCTCTATCCGTGGGGGAACGATTTTGATTTTTCCAAACTTAATTATTTCCCACATCACGAAAAGTTGTCTTCTGTTGGGAGTTATCCTGATGGCGCGAGTCCTTATGGTGTGCTGGATATGGCAGGCAACGTGGCTGAATGGTGCGCGGATAATATACATGATAAGGATAAAAAAGCGGTTCGAGGCGGTGGATGGAATTCTATACGATTGCATCTGCGTTCTACCCATCGCGTCGCACATCCACCTTCATATAGATATTACAACATCGGTTTCAGATGTGCCAAAGATATTGAGTAGGAACAATCTCCGAATCGCGAGGGTAGGAGCGATCTCCGAATCGCGAGGGTAGGAGCGATCTCCGAATCGCGATAATCGGGAATCGGAGTTCCCTCCTACAATGAGCAACATTGTGTTGAGAGATTTCCAAATCAAGAACTACATACATAGATTACAAAATCATATATGAGGGTAATTAGCGTGCATAGAAAAATTGTTACGACTCTTCTGATTTTATTCTGCTGCTACAACTTTAGCTATGCAGAAGACATCTCAATAGAAGAACTCATACGCGGCATTAACAAGAATCGGATAAAGATTCTGAGCGGTGAAGTCTATTCCAAAACCACGAATTTCAGACCCGCTTCAAAAACTGAAGAGGAGATCGCTGAATGGATGAAGACAGAAAAGAAAAAGAGAATAAGCGAATACACACCTCTTCCCCCTGATCAGGATGTTGATGTAAAACAGTATGAAACAGAACACCTCATACCTTATTTGAACTCCTGGGCAAATCGTTACCGCGAACACACAGAGACAGAACTTACAACAACAATCTTCCGCGTATTAAATCCAGATGATGAAAAGGTCCCAAGACAGAATCAATATAAGGTAACGGTGGCAAACAATCCAGGGCATCCGATAGATAGGATGTCGGAGTTGTATATACCATCAGATAATATCTATCTACTTGCCTTTGATACGCGCACACAGGTGAAACAACGTATAGGTAACATTGTTTTTTCGTCGGATTCTACATCTTCTATAAGTTTTTATGATTCCAATTATCACTACGGTTATCGGCAGTTTGCTATGTTTGGTAGGTCACCATATCGTGTGCCATCAGATGCTAAAGAAATGGGTAAAGAAAAGATAGATGGTGTGGATTGCCATATCATCACTTATACCTCCCCTAAAGGTCTGAAAGTTCGGATGTGGGTTGATCCTGAAAAGGATTTTGCTGTTCATCAATATGAACTTCTACATCCTACAAGGGGGTGGTATATTAGGAATGTTTATAAAGCGTTCAAAAAATATGGCAATTTATCGTTTCCGGAAATCTATATAGGTACTACCTATTCTCAAGACGGATCGTTGCGAAATCGTTATACAGTTGAAGTGATTGATGCGGAATTCAATGTGAGTTTTCCCGAAGATTTTTTTGATATTGATAAGGATTTTTATAAATCTCCACATTCTATGTTCAATCAATAAACCCGTATGTGTGCTTTCGAACCGATCAGATAGTCGGGAATCCAAATCAACGGTATGAATGCCTTTTGGCATTCCCCGGAGTTCCCTCCTACAGAATGTATACTGCAAAATCAATACTAAGGAGAATTCAAAATGCATAGAAATGTTTTTGCGAGTGTCATCATTATTATACTTTTATCTATTAACACATTCTGCCACGCAGCAGATATTTCTAAAGAAGAACTCATCAGACGTGTTAATCTTGCACGCATGGATATTAAGAGTGGCGAAGTACAAGTAGAAATAACAAGTGAATACGCTGCTCGGAAAACGGAAGAAGAAATTGCCGAATCTGTTAAAAAGGGTATAAAAGATGAACTAAAAAATTATGTGCCACATGAAGGTGTTGACAAGGAGACGTTTGAGAAAGAGTATCTCATACCGAATGCGAATTACCATGCAAATTGGGATCGTAAGCATACAGAAGTAGACCATATTACGACCCTGTTTCAGATTGATGAGTCTACCATCGCAGGCCGTCCTAAACTTTATCAATATAAGTTAACGATGTTAAAAGAGCCGGGATATTCTCTGGATAGTGAAAAAGCACAGAACCACCATGCAAGAGAAATGATATACATAGCTTATGATGGCAAAACACAAGTAAGACAAAATATTGGTAATCTGATATCTACCGCTGGGGAAGTTGAGATAGAGGATTCTGATGTATGGTATGGATATGTAAAGTATTCGTTATTTGGAAGACCATATTATGAAGTGCCAGCAGAAGCAAAACTCGTTGGAACAGAAACCGTTGATGGCACGGCATGTTATGTGCTTGCATTTACAAACAGTGAGAATCAGAAATTCAAAATTTGGGTTGATGAAGCCATTAATTATTGTATACGCAGAATAGTATCTTTAAGAGGATTAGAAACGGATCAAGTCTTTAGTCAGATTGAATATAAAGATTTTCAACAAATCGAAAATGTGTGGTTTCCAAAAATCCAAACACAAGCCGTTTATGATAAAGAAAACAAAATGCTGAGTTACATGACCATCAAAGTCAATTATTTTTATTTTAATATCGATTTTCAAAAGGATTTCTTTAGGATAGATAGAGAGTTATATGGTAACCCAAGATAAATAACGTTTGTTTGCTACAAATAGTCTTGTGTTAACTGTGACTTGCTATAGGTTGAAACTGATATTGATAAACCAAGAATGAAGTTAGAAAAGGAGATACGACATGTATAGAAATGTTTTTGCGAGTGTCATCATTATTATGGTCTTATCTATTAACACATTGTGCTACGCAGCTGACATGTCCACACACGAACTCATCCAGCGTGTAAATTTGGCACGCTGGGACATAAAAAGTGGCGAAGTCCAAGCAGAAATATCGACTGAAAACGCTGCTCGGAAAACAGAAGAAGAAATTGCAGCATCTATCAAAAAGAGTATAGAAGATGAGTTGAAATCCTATATCCCACATGAAGGCGTTGACAAGGAAACATTTGAAAAAGAGTATCTCATACCGAAAGAGAATTACATCGCTAATTGGCAACGTAAACGCACAGAAGTAGAACACAAGACAACAGCATTTCAGATTATTGAACCTGATACCGCTGGCTTCCCTAAACTCTTTCAATATAAATTAACATTTGAGAAGTCACCAGGACTTTCTTTGGATAGTGAAGTAGCACAGAATCAGCATGCAAGTGAATTACTCATTCTTGCTTATGACACCAAAACACAAGTAAGACAATCTATTGGAAACCTGATATCTCCCACGAATTCAGTCGAGATTGAGGATTCTAATGTATGGTATGGATATACGCCTTATTCGCTATTTGGAAGAACGTTTCATAAAGTGCCAAGAGATGCACAACTCGTTGGGAAAGAAAACATTGATGGGGCGGAATGTTATGTCTTAGAATTTACGAACGTTTACGAGCAGAAAAACAGAATTTGGGTGGATAAATCCCTTCGTTATTGTATACGCAAGTTTGAATCTTTAGGTGCCACTGAAACAGACCCTATCTCTTATCGTGTAGAAAATAAAGATTTTCAGAAATTCGATCAGATGCGGTTTCCTATGCGTATAGAAGAAACCTACTATAAAAAAGATGGATCAGTCCGTGAGCGTGTTACCTACCAGATCACTTCTGCAGAATTTAATGTCGATTTTCCCAAGGATTTCTTTAAGATAGATAGAAACCAATATAGTCCCCGAAGAACCGGACAACCATCACCTTCCTCTGAGAGGCTTCTGCTGAGCGGTCTAAACAGTCTGTCGCACTATTGTAAATTGCTAAAGATTGAAACGGATATTCAAGAACTTATGCGGCTGTCAGATTTCGATCCAGCACAAGGTACTACGATGAAAGGATTGAGAAAGGCTGCTATTGCCAAAGGTATACCGTTAACAAGTGTAGAGACATCACTGGATTCGCTGAAATGGAATTTGGTGTCGTTACCTGCTATCACTTATGTGGATACCAGCCATTTTCTTATCTTTGAATCTGCGGATAGGGACGGTGTGAAAGTCGTTGATCCTTTTTACAAGTATCATCCGTATCTTACATGGAATGAAGTTTCAAAGATATGGGGTGGTGAACTGCTTGTTTTTGATAAGATGGGCGGTCAGCAAGCCATACCGATGCAGGTGCCGCTTATCTACGCTGACGAACCAGTTTTCAACTTCGGAAGAGCGTTCGGAGGCAGTGAAGTTCAACATACTTTTGCTGTCAAGAACATCGGTCAAAAACCGTTGAATATTCTTGACATTACAGAAACGTGTGCATGCACCGCAACTGTCCTTTCAAAAAATGAAGTTCTACCCGGGGAGATAGGTACAGTTTTAGCGACCATGAAGATTTATCCTGGAAATGGCATGATGCAAGAATACATATACATACATACAGATGATCCGACACAGAACACATTGACATTTACACTTACAGGACAGGCATTTACGCCGCTCAAAACGTTACCCGATATGGTAGCATTCGGGCAAAGAAAAATGATTCTCAATCAACCTATAACGAAGCGGATTTCTATTCACTTACAAAAGAATACGAAACTCCTGGCAGTGAGAACCGACTCAGAACATATTAAGGCAACATTGGAGACAAAGAGTGGTATTCCGCATGCAAATCTACAATTTATGCCGACCTTTCCTATTGGGAAACTTAGTCAATATCTTATGATAGACTATGAACATAAAGGTCAGAAAGCCACCCACTTCGTCTACATTCATGGCGAGATATTAGAGAACTAATGGTCTGTCTACTCTAAAATTGCGGGTATAGGTCGC